>DATNQK010000595.1:0-3863 GCA_036704065.1 Stenomitos sp. | reverse complement strand
TCTAGGACTGTCTTTTTGAGCACTGCCCCCGCCGCCTGAGCCAGACTTGCACCTGCCGGTTCACTTCCGGTTAAGGTCGCAGCTTTAATCTGGGGCAACTGAACCATCATTGCCACTTGATCGCCTGTGGCCAGCAACGTCTGAAAAACACCTGCAGGAAACCCTGCTTGCTTCAAGATCGATTCAATGGCAAGCGCACATTGCGGCACATTAGACGCATGTTTGAGCAGGGCGGTATTGCCTGCCATCAGTGCAGGAGCAGCAAATCGAAACACCTGCCAAAAGGGAAAGTTCCACGGCATAACCGCTAAGATCGTGCCGAGGGGTTGGTATTGGATCCAGGATTGCATTGCATCGGTTTCGACCGGCTCATCAGCTAAAAAGAGGGGAGCCTGCTCTGCGTAGTAATCGCACACCCACGCGCATTTTTGTACCTCTGCGATCGCCTGTGTAATGGGTTTGCCCATCTCTAGGGTCATCAACTTCGCAAACTCTAGCGATCGCTGCGGATGCCTAAGAATCGTCGCTGCATTGCGCAGCCAGCTACTGCGCTGAGCCAGTGTGGTGTGGGAATAGGATTGAAACGCTTCCTCGGCCACCATTGCTCTGGCTTGGATCGTTGCTTGATCTAACGTTGAAAACGACTTTAAAACCTCGCCTGTCGTCGGATTTATGCTTGTAATCCCCATTGATCGCACCTCGCCATCCCAGACTCATCACGCCTCTATGTGCCGATCATGGCAAATTTGCAGTGCCGCCCGAACCAAGCATGTCTGAAACATGACTAAAAGTTACAATCCGAAAAACTCTCCTCATCCCTTCTTCAGGATGTAAACAAGCTAAAACTCTGGCAGGATCTCTTCTTTTGGTCTTAATTCAGACCCTTTAATGATGTTTCTCTTAGCATTGCATCAAACGAAGCAACGCTTTGGGCAAGCTTAAAATTCACATTTACGAATAACCCTAAATACAGCTCCACAAAAGAAACAACGATTCCATTAATATTCTGCAAAACAAATAATATTTTTTATATAAATTCAGCCAAAAAATCTCAAGATTCAAAAACTCATCAAATGACGAAATCAACCCAAAAATAATTTATTATTCATAACTTCCAAAATCAAATGAGCTTGCAACACTCCTATCATTTACATTTTGAATGACTAAAATATTGCCTTAATAGAGATAGAAAGAAGCGCCAAGGTCATCCCTATCTATGCTTTCCATTCTTAGACCCAATACAATTTCTCGGCTCAGTGAACGGCACTGACTAAGGGTAAGGTAGAATAAGCATTGACTTCGTCAACTTAAACTCAGATTACACTCAAGCAATCGAGACAACAGGATTTCCTTATGGCGCTCATCGTCTCTGGCAAAAAATTTATCCGCGATGTCGAAGCAGCAGGGGCTGTCGGAGTGTATGTCCCTCTAGAAGGCGGATTTGAAGGACGCTACAAGCGCCGCATTCGCGCTGCCGGGTATGCGACCCTTTTTGTCTCGGCCCCCGGTGTCGGCGATCTAGCCTCTTATTTCACTGGCATTCATGGTGTGCGCCCGCCCCACGTTGGCAAGGCTCCTATTCGCACTTATTTTTTACCGCCATTTGTAAGCTATCAACTCGAAAATCTGCCGCCCAATGTGAAGGGGTTGGTGCTGTGGATGTACGACGGGCAACGACTCTCCCAGGCAGAATTGGCGTACTTGTGCGCATTAACGCAGCAAGAACCGCGACTAAAAGTAGTGGTGGAACTGGGTGGTGCACGCGACGTTACCTGGAAACCCCTGACGACGGTTGTCGCTGCCGCATAATGGCTTAGATTAAGAGCACCGCACCACAAATTCATGGGTGAATTCTCTCCGCTTCATGCCCTGCAGAACGGCGTATGGTTCAAGCTAATCTGCGGGGCAAGTTTTCAACACTTGCCTGCCATTCGCACCCTAGCAACGGTTTATACCCTAGCGGGTGCAGACTGCATTGATGTTGCAGCAGACCCTGCGGTGGTTAGTGCCGCCCGTGCGGGTATTAATGCGGCCTATCAGGTCTTCCGCGCGAGGGGAGTAGAGTCTTACCCTGCGGTGTGGTTGATGGTCAGCCTCAACGATGATGAGGATCCACACTTTCGCAAAGCCAGCTTTGACCCTCAGTATTGCCCTAGCACTTGTCCCCAACCCTGCATCGCCATCTGTCCGGCAGAGGCGATCGCCTTTAGCACTTCGTTTGCAGGTGTGATAGCGGATCGGTGTTACGGTTGCGGGCGTTGCTTGCCCATCTGTCCACCGCATCTGATAGAAGCCCACTCTCATCAAGCCTCCCCTACCGTGGTTCATCCCTTGGTAAGCCAAGGCGAGGTTCAAGCGTTAGAGTTACATACTCAAATTGGGCACGAAACTGCCTTCCAAAAGCTTTGGGAACAAGTTAAGCCATTGCTCCCATCCCTCAAGGTGTTAGCAATTAGTTGCCCTGACGGGGAAGGCGTCTTAGATTATTTGGCGACCCTTTATGACCTCATGGGTTCTTTGCCTTGCCCATTAATTTGGCAGGTAGATGGGCGACCTATGAGTGGCGATATTGGCGATGGCACCACACGCGCAACCCTCAACTATGGCGAAGCTTTACTGCGATCGCCGCTACCTGGTTATGTGCAGCTTGCAGGGGGTACCAACAGCCACACAGTACCGAAGCTGCAAGAGCGAAACTGGTTGTTGCAAGATTCGACCACTCCAACATCAAACCCTAGAAGCATTGCGGGAGTTGCCTACGGCAGTTACGCTCGCCATCTGCTCAATCCCATCCAAGCTGAACTAGAAGCCTATCCTCAGTCGTCTTTTCGCATTGAGGACTATCCGGATCTGCTTCAGACAGCCGTTGACCTAGCCAAAAAACTGGTAGCTCCCCTCAAAGCAAGCGAACACCCTTTAACGCTTCAATGTGAATCGACCGTCTAGTGCAAACGCTTGTTATGTCGCGACTCGAAGAATACGATGGGATATGGATGCTGTCAACCATATCCATCAAACCTGCTATGGACACCTTAGTAGAAAAACTAAATATCAAGCTGAATCACTGGCAGCCCGACATTGCTGAACAGGTCAGACATTATATATCCGAGATTATTGAAATGGCAGACCAGGATATGCTCGATGTCTTGCGCTCTAGAGTCGTTGAGCAGGAAGTATTGGATTTGCTAGATGAGCCCTAAACCTGGAGAGGTATGGCTTGCTGATTTGGGTCTGGCCGCGAAAACACGTCCTGTTGTTATTGTCTCTCGCCATGATCCTGACCCACCACGCGCCTTGATCACTTATGTTCCTCTAACGACACAAAACCGTGAAAGTCAGTATGAGGTCATCTTGCCCAGACTCAGATTTCTAAAGCAAGACTCCATTGCCAATGTACAGGGTTTGGCTTCCATCCCCGCTATCAGACTTGAGCGCAAATTGGGTGTACTGCCAACTGATGTCATGCGCAAGATCAAACAAGCGTTACTTTTTGCATTAGATCTAGAAACGGATTTTCAATAGAAAAGTGGTAGTGAAATCACATGCGGCCTAACGTTGGAGTTCACCCGCATGCAGCAACGGCATGCAAAGACGGGTTAGGCCGCACTTTCCCCGCCCTTTCCACCCGCAGCAACGAGCGCGGCAGCGCAGCCGGAAGCCCCAGCATCGAGGGCTATGTCTAGCGGCGTTTCATTAAAGATGCGGTGAATGTTGGGATCGGCTCCGCACTCGATGAGTAATACCAATTCTTCAAATTCCAGCTACAGATAAAGCCTTAAGGATAGAGGCTCTCCCTGTTAGGGAAGCGATGACTGCTTGTGTCATCGCTTGGAGTCTCTGGGTGATGAATACTTTCAACTGAT
>DATNQK010000594.1:0-1946 GCA_036704065.1 Stenomitos sp. | reverse complement strand
ACCCGCTACGGTTTGGCCTTAGCTAAACTCTTGCCTGCCTTGCTGCATGTGACGCGCTGGAGTTTAACCGCAACCCTCAAAATAACTGATGCCTACACTGCCACGCCTAGCTTGCGGCGATTTGCTCTAGATTCAGGATGTGGCCTCGTGAGTCATTATCCACCCGGCAAAACCTTTGACAGCCTCATAGAAGCTGGATTTGCCGAGCGATGGGCTAAAGCAAAAACAGAATGGCGTCTAGAGCGCGAAGTCGACCTCATCCCCATTCCTGGCAGTGTGATGATTCCAGACTTTCGTTTGGTTCACCCTGATGGTCGAGTGGTTCTGCTGGAAATTATTGGATATTGGCGACCCGCTTATCTGCGCAAGAAATTTGCCCAAGTTCGTCAGGCAGGACGAACGGATTTAATTTTGGCGATTTCAGAGCGTCTTAACTTGGAGAGAGCAGGCGTTGATTTTAGAGACACGCCTGCCCCGTTGGTTTGGTTCAAAGATAAGTTGTTGCCGAAAGCTGTGTTAGAGGTCTTGGAATCCATGTCGTTACCCGTTGAGCACCTTGCATGACCGATGGGTCTAAGGCTGCCTTTTGAGAGGCGATGTGTGGTTAGGGGGTAGGCGGGGCGCCCTCAACCATAATGAAGCGGATGTTCGATAATGGTAGGATACACCACTCGAAAGATAGGTCGGTTGAGACTATCCCACAAGTTGCTGCCTGTTAAGATGGGCTAGCCAATCGTCTCTGCAATCAAGGCACTGTTGCCCATTATTTTCCTGTGAATTCTACTGCTTCCGATAAACTGCTTTTAATTGATGGTCATTCGTTGGCCTTTCGCGCTTACTACGCCTTTGCCAAGGGTCGCGATGGCGGCTTGCGCACTTCAACGGGCATTCCCACAAGCGTTTGTTTTGGGTTTCTCAAAAGTTTGCTGGAAACGGTGAATGTTGAGCGGCCAACCTATATGGCGATCGCCTTTGACTTGGGCGGGCCAACCTATCGCCACGATGCAGACGACACCTATAAAGCGGGGCGTGCTGAAACACCGGAAGATTTTATCCCCGACCTGAACAACTTGCAGGATGTGCTCACTGCCCTCAACCTGCCCATCGTGATTGCCCCAGGTTACGAAGCGGATGATGTAATTGGGACTCTTGCCCGTAAAGCGAGCCAGCAAGGATGGCAGGTGAAAATCCTAAGTGGCGATCGCGATTTATTTCAACTCGTAGATGATGCGGGGCTTGTGCGGATTCTTTATCTCAGCAATGCCTTTGGTGCAGCAAGAACCAATGCAAACGCGCAAGAATTTGGGCCATCGGAAGTGGTGGCAAAATTGGAGATTCGTCCCGATCAAGTGGTAGATTACAAGGCGCTGTGTGGCGACGCTTCCGATAATATCCCTGGTGTTAAAGGGATTGGCCATAAAACGGCAGTTCAACTGCTGCGTGAATATGACTCTTTGTCGAGTATCTATGCCCACTTAAGCGATATCAAAGGCGCTGTCCAGAAAAAACTAGCAGAAGGACATCATGACGCCTTGCATTCGCAGTACATGGCGCAGATTCACTTAGATGTTCCCTTAGAGGTGCAACCCCAAGACTTTAAATTGTGCGGGTTCAACCCTCAGGCCGTGACGCCATTGCTAGAAAAGTTGGAGTTCCAAGCGTTTTTGCGGCAGCTCCCCAATTGGCAACAACAACTGGGCGGGACTGATGCCGCAACCAATGCCGTCAATGGCTCAGACTCTGCCTCTCCTGCCACTCCTTCAGGTGATGCTGACCTGGCGCTTGCAGAAGATGACGATACCTGGTTCTTTGGCCCTGAAGATGCCACGCCAGAAGTGACCCTATCACCCCAAATTATTGATACCCCAGCCAAGTTAGAAGATCTAATTCGGCAGTTGCAAACCTGCACAGATCCGGCAACGCCTGTGGCTTGGGATACGGAAACC
>DATNQK010000593.1:0-2496 GCA_036704065.1 Stenomitos sp. | reverse complement strand
TTGCTCGGCTCGGGGGAGTTGGGACGAGAGGTGGCACTTGAGGCGATGCGTTTAGGGATTGAAGTGATTGCTGCCGATTCCTATGCCGATGCGCCTGCGATGCAGATTGCCCACCGATCCCATGTTGTAAATATGCAAGATGGCGCACAGTTGCAAGCCCTGATTCAGCAAGAGAAGCCGGACTTAATTGTGCCGGAAGTGGAGGCGATCGCAACCCAAACCCTCGTGAATTTAGAAGCAGAAGGTTGGCGGGTGATCCCAACAGCCCGTGCAGCGCACCTCACCATGAATCGCGAAGGCATTCGGCGACTCGCGGCAGAAGAATTAGGGCTGAAGACCTCTCCGTATCGGTTTGCGTCTTCCGAAGCAGATTACCGAACCGCAATTGCTGAACTCGGGTTGCCTGTGGTGGTCAAACCCATCATGAGTTCATCGGGTAAGGGCCAAAGTATTGTCCGCACAGACGCGCAAATTGACCCGGCTTGGGCCTATGCGCAATCAGGCGGACGCACTCAAGGGGAATGTGTGATTGTTGAAGGGTTTGTGCCCTTTGACACTGAGATTACCCTATTGACCGTGCGGGCGGTGGATGGAACGCATTTTTGTCCCCCCATTGGTCATGTGCAAATCGATGGCGACTACCGCGAATCCTGGCAGCCCTGTGTGCTGACAGCGCAAACCTTGGAGCAGTGTCAGGCGATCGCAGCCAAGATTACTGATGCCCTAGGCGGATGGGGCATTTTTGGCGTAGAGCTGTTTATTCAAGGGACATCAGAGGGCGAACAAACGGTCTACTTTAGTGAAGTCAGCCCTCGGCCCCACGATACGGGCATGGTGACGATGGTGAGCCAGACCCTCTCGGAATTTGAGTTGCATGTGCGCGCGATTCTCGGGCTACCGATTGGAGATATTCAACTGATTCAGCCTGGAGCCTCGGCAGTCATTTTGGCGGCAGCGCCAGGCAAACATCCCCAATTTGCAGGCATGGATCAAGCACTGAAAGTTCCCACCAGTAAGCTGCGTCTGTTTGGTAAGCCCATCTGTCGTAAAAATCGGCGCATCGGGGTTGCCCTCGCCTTAGGCGAAACGGTAGAGCAGGCCCGTCAACGCGCGAAAGACTGTGCCGCTTGCATTACGGTGACTGCTGACCCAGAAGGGTAGAGATAGATGGTTTTAACCTTCTGCCTATTGCCGTCTAGGGTGTGTTGCCTGGGTACGGCGTTCTAGGTGGAAGGTTTATAGTTTTGTTGCCAAGTCCTAAAAATAAATTGAGTCAAACGAAGGCGCTACCTAGGTCAGAACGAGTTTGGTGGTAAGTTTGCCCATTGGGGTGGGTTCAACAGGGCATGGGCTTTGATGATAGATTGAGGCTGTAACGTGCGTTGGCAGACGTTTTCTGGAGTAGCACCCATGTCTGAGGAGCCCAATATCCCCCAAGAGCCTACCCCGTCGCAAGGAATGGAAGACCCTGTGACCCCCGCAGCCGTAGATCCACCCGTGGCTGCCTCAGAAACGCCCCCGGCATCCGTGCCCGTAAACCCAACCCCTGCGGCAAAGCCCTCTGCCTCTCGTGCTAAATCGTCTACGCAGGTGCCTAAATCACCCTCTGCTGCGGCCCCGACTGCTTCAACCTCGGATCAGGTCTTGAAGACCGCACAGCAGACCTGGACAAAGGTTCAACCTGTGCTTCAAGAAAGGAGCATCCAAGCGCTGCTTCTATCCAACCGCTTTACCAACCATTTCCTCGACAATATTTGGCCCAAGTTATCCCGACAGGCGATCGCTGCTGTTCCAGCTTCGGCCAAATCTAAGGTCGAAGTCCAAAAAGCAAAACTCCAACCCACCCTGGACAAACTACAGCCTGTTTGGAACAAGGCGGTGCTTCCCTTCTGGCGTCAGGCCGTAGTGCCGACCTGGATGAAAGGATTGGCGTTCCTACGTCAGCGACTCCCAGAAGTTCTAAAAAAAGAGCTAACAGATCGCTTCTTGACCGTTGCCATTCTCACGACCTTGGTGGTGGTGTACTGGTTTTTCTCTTCCCTGACCGCTGGGTCTTCCGCAACCGCCAAGCAACCGCCTGCTCCTACCAAGCCTGTGTTAACGCGACCTGTCCCTAGCCCCGTTCCAGTGGCTCAGCGTCCAGCAGTATCGCGGCCATCACCCAGTCCGGTGGCACCCTCGCCCATTGCCGTTAAACCCAGTGTTGCATCTCCTTCCCCCGTGGCCGTACCGCCTTCTCCTGTGGCTGCACCGCGTCTGAAGCCAGATCAAGTGCCGATTGTAGAAAGTCCCAAACCGACCCCCCCAGTCGTCTCGTCTGTGCCCAAGCCTGCGCCTAGCCCTGCCCTCGACTTGGCAGACCTTCAGGCCCAGTTGACAGGTGCTGTGGCAGGAGTGGCTGATGACTTGGTTGTTTCCGTGAAAGCCGTTGATGTGGCCCATCCGCTGCAAGTGTCTGCTAGCCCTGCCTGGTATCAACTCTCGGCGGCAGACCAA
>DATNQK010000592.1:0-7569 GCA_036704065.1 Stenomitos sp. | reverse complement strand
CAGTCCCCCTCCTGCAATGAGCAACAGCACAACAATCACAACAGTTGCGCCACTATTCTTTAGAACGAAAAGAAGAAAAGTCCCTTCGGCACTAGCAGCATCCATACCCCTTAATGCTGTAACGGCTTTAGGCCTGCTAATTTGCGCCCTGCCCTTTCGAGACAGATTGCCATTTCGGGGACTACGTGGGCTATGCGGGGGGTATGACAGCCCAATCAACGTCTTCAATATACCGACTTATATAACAGGCAATAAACCGCAAATACACGGTATTTTGGCTGAAATGGTTTATTTTTATGCCCGTATTTTTGCGGATATGCACCCTTTCACCTTGTCAATTCAGGAAAACGAATGTTCTGCGCTAGAGCATCCCTGAAGAAAATGTGAGTTTAACTGAGACCTTCGCGTACACTAAGATTTGTTCTGCATTGATCACGTACATCGGCCAAACATAATTCGGTATGGAAAAAAAACGTGTTCTGTCTGGTGTTCAACCGACTGGAAGTTTACATCTGGGAAATTACTTAGGGGCCATTCGCACCTGGGTGACTGAACAATCTCAGTACGAAAACTATTTTTTTATTGCAGACTTGCATGCAATTACCGTTCCCCACGATCCCAAATTACTGGCTCAAAATACTCACACCTTGGCAGCGTTGTATTTAGCCTGTGGGCTTGATCCCAGCCATACTGCCATTTTTGTGCAGTCCCATGTCACCGCCCATGCAGAATTAGCTTGGCTCTTGAACTGCATCACGCCTTTAAACTGGCTGCAGCGAATGATCCAATTTAAAGAAAAAGCCATTAAACAAGGAGAAGACGTCAGCATTGGGTTGCTGGACTATCCTGTGTTGCAGGCCGCAGATATCTTGTTGTATCAGTCGGATTTGGTGCCCGTAGGTGAAGACCAGAAGCAGCACCTAGAACTCACTCGCGATATTGCAGCGCGTTTCAATTTCCAATTCGGCACGCCAGAAACGCCCGTCCTGAAGATACCCGAACCGCTGATTCGACCTGAAGGGGCACGCGTAATGAGCCTCACGGATGGCACCAAAAAAATGTCTAAGTCCGACCCATCCGCCCAAAGCCGTATCAACTTGCTCGATACCCCTGATGAGATTCGGAACAAAATTAAACGTTGCAAAACCGATCCGGTGCGCGGGTTGACCTTCGACGATCCACAACGGCCAGAATGCCATAACCTTTTGATGCTATACAGTATCCTATCGGGGCAATCCAAAGAGGCTGTGGCTGTTGAATGTGCTGAAATGGGATGGGGGCAGTTTAAGCCGCTGCTCACAGACACAATGATTGCGGCGCTTCAGCCCATTCAAGAACGATACTTTGCCCTGACAGAAGACCCCAGTTATATTGAAACGATACTGGCTCAGGGGTGCGATCGCGCAGCGGATTTGGCGGGTCAAACTCTCCAACAAGTGAAAGATGCGTTAGGGTTTGCCAGACCATCAGCAAGGGTTTAGTGCAAAGTCCTTCTGTTTTGATTTATACCTTCACTTTGAATTTCTTTTTCAAACCAGACCATCGTTTGCAGTAGAACCCATAGGGGTTGTGATTAACCGACTGCTAGCAAGCTAAGTCAATTTTTATCTCTAACTACCTATGGACTTGTCTTCTTCGCCCTCAACTCTTACAACGCCAACCTCTGATTTACAAGCAGCTATTAACCGCAAAGCGTTTTTAATTACGGCTGAAGTCACACCTCCTAAAGGCAGCAATGTAAATCACATGCTATCCCAGGCAAAGTGTCTTAAGGGACGCGTTCATGCCGTTAACATCACGGATGGTAGCCGAGCCGTCATGCGGATGTCTTCTTTGGCTTCTGCGTGCATCTTAAAACAACACGACATTGAGCCTATCTGTCAGGTTGCTTGCCGCGATCGCAATAAAATTGCCTTGCAAGCCGATTTGCTCGGAGCAGACGCCTTAGGAATTCGCAATATTCTGGCCTTAACCGGTGATCCAGTCAAAGCAGGCGATTGTCCAACGGCCAAAGCAGTTTTTGACCTGGAATCGGTGCGGTTACTAGAAGTGATCCGTAAACTCAACAATGGCATGGATGCCAATGATCGCCCCTTAACTGATGGTGCGACACAACTGTTGGTTGGCGCAGCAGTGGATCCTCAACTGGCGAGTTGGTCAAGTTTACAACGTCGGTTTGAACGCAAGGTTGAAGCTGGCGCTCAATTTTTTCAAAGCCAGCTCATTGTAGACTTTGAGCGCTTAGATAAATTTATGACCCAGATTGCGGCCCCTCTAGGAGTTCCGATCTTAGCTGGCATCTTTTTGCTCAAGTCTGCCAAGAACGCAAGATTTATCAATCGCAATGTTCCAGGTGTAACCATTCCTGATGAAATCATTGCACGACTGGAGGCCGCTAAAGATCCGCTAGATGAAGGTGTTGCGATCGCCGCCGAGCAAGTGCGAATGGCCCAAGATATTTGCCAAGGCATTCACCTTATGGCCGTAAAACGAGAAGATCTGATTCCCGCTATTTTGGACAGGGCAGGGATTGCCCCACTTTAACAGGTGGGCTTAGGGTTCCCTCAGGATAACCTTGCGTAAGAGGCGTCTACAGCCACCCCGTCACAACCCACCTGATTACTACCTCAGTGAACACAACAAAACCCGTGTCATTTGAGGATTGAGAGCGAACGACACGAGTTTTGCAGTTCGGTTACTAAAACACTAAAGAAACTTGAGACGAATAGGCTGTCTCAGACGGAACCAACCGTCTGTATTGTCTCCCCCCCTCAAAAATTCAATAGACAACTGCATCCTAGTAACTGCGACGGCCACCGCCACTGTCTTCTTTAGGCTTAGCTTTGTTTACCTTCAATTGACGCCCCATCCACTCTGCCCCATCGAGGTCAGCAATGGCGTTATTCTCATGGTCGTCGCTTGACATCTCAACAAATGCAAAACCACGCATACGGCCCGTTTCCCGATCAATCGGCATAACGACGCGTTTGACAGTTCCGTACTCAGTAAACACCTCACGGATATCTTCTTCTGTGGCTTGATAGGATAAATTGCCAATGTAAATGGTCATGGTCGAACAAACAAAGTAAATGAGCGTTGAATCAAAGTTCAGCGCTAGGAAAAGTATAGAAACAACACAATAGACTTATCTGGCACTGGTAATGATGCGAAATAATTCTTTGGTTTTGCGATCCTGACTCCCCTCGTCTGTGGTGAGGTTTAACAGTCAAAACTGTCAAACTCGCTTCCCGCTGGGACAGCGCACTCTCAACCAGCAGCAATCGCTGAACGTTTGTATTCTCTCATAATAGCGGGTTTTTATCCTGTGTTCCCTGTCACGTTATTGCAGATTCTGGGCTCGTTTCAGGCTGTGGTAGGTAGTCTGCTGGCAACCCTAAAATGTCGTTGTAAAGGGCATTGTAGGCCAGCGCAGATTTGCCCCAACTGAAGTCTTGTCGCATACCACGCTGCTGCAGCGATCGCCATGCATCGCGATACTGAAATCCCTCCCAAGCCCGCACTAAACAGGTGTATAGATCCAACGGTTCGTAGCGATCAAAACAGTAGCCTGTGCCAGAGTGTTCACTCGGAATATGATGGGTCACTGTATCTACCAGCCCGCCTGTGCGGCGCACAATTGGAATACAGCCATAGCGCAGGGCAATCAATTGACTGATGCCGCAAGGTTCAAAGCGACTAGGCATTAAAAAGGCATCAGACCCGCCATAAATACGACGAGACAGAGCTTCGCTATAGAGCAATTGCGTCGAGACGCGCCCTGGATATCGCGAAGCCAACTGCCAAAGCTGTGTTTCGTAGTAGCGATCGCCCGTGCCTAACACAACAAACTGAGCATCGGTATAAGACAAAAACCGATCCATCATCTGCAAAATTAAGTCAATCCCTTTTTGCTCAACCAGCCGAGTTACCATCCCCAGCAAGAAAGCTTTTGAGTTAACTTCCAAGCCCAACTCTTCTTGGAGCGCAATCTTATTGGGCACTCGGTCTTTTAGGGTTTCCGCAGTAAACGTGCGTGCCAAGTATTTATCATTGCTGGGGTCGTAGATCTCAGTGTCGATGCCATTGAGGATGCCACTGCTCTTCTCACTGATAAATGACAGCAGCCCCTCTAAGGTCTCGCCATATTCCTCTGTTTTAATTTGCTCAGCATAGGTTGGCGAAACCGTATTCACACGATCTGCAAACTGAACAGCCGCAGCCATCACATTATGGCCCTGCATGTACCAAGGGCACCAGGTAATCTGATCCAGTCGCCAGCGCCAAGGTCCTTGGTAGGCCAAATTATGGATGGTAAAGACTGTACTGATATCGGGAGATTGATGCAGCCAAACAGGAAGCATCCCCGTGTGCCAATCATGGGCATGCACAATTTGGGGCTTCCAGTAATTCCAGCAAAACTCAGCAGCACCATTAGAAAAGAAGGTAAACCGCCAATCTTCGTCTTCGCCAAAGTAAATACGCCTTGGGGTAAACGAAGGGTGTCCCAAAAGATAGAGGGGGACATCAGTACCTGGCAGCACGGTTTCATACACGGCAAAGTGCTGAAACATCGCATAGCCCCACCAAATGGGGTCTTTGGGAATCGTAATCTTGTCCGCCAAAAAGCCGTAGTAGGGCATGAAGATGCGAACATCATGTCCGAGCCGACGCAGAAACTTCGGCAGAGCACCTACCACATCCCCAAGGCCACCGATTTTTGCGATCGGAGACACCTCTGCCGCAACAAACAAAATACGCATATCGTTTTAACCCAGTGATTTCGCCATGCTTGTTTCAGACTTGGGGTTGGCGTGATGATAGTCGCTCAATCCAAAAGCCCTGTCGTTAGTCTAATGGTCGCCTGTCCATAATCCAACTAGTTGCTTCAATAATTGGTACGACAGTTGTTGCCTGCTCCCTATAGCCCAAAGGCCAGATCTTGCGATCTGGCCTTTGGGCAGTGATAGCGACAGCGTACCCTTGAGCATCTATTGGCGCAAGGGTTCACACTAAAAGATGCCACCCCCAAATAGGGTTCGCAGAATGCTAAACGAACCAAGGGGATTGAGAATCGATCCGGCGGTATCTGCAAAAGCAGCCAATCCCGAACGACCAACAACTACAACGTCGTTATTGCGCAAGGGAGGATTGGTATCTTCATTCACAGGCCCTTCAGAGGCAAGTTTGATCTTGCGCTCGGTCACTGTACCATCTGGGTTGAGGCGCAATAATTTCACCCGACTTTTGTTTGCGCGTTGATTAATAAAGCCCCCAGCTGCCAATACCGCCGTGTTCAACGGGGTATTGGGCTTAATCTTGACCGTACCAGGCCGCACAACCTCACCAACCACATTCACATCAATGGTGGCGGGGGATAGGGTTGCATCAGCCAAGAATTGTTGCTCTTCAGCCGTAAGCGGAACTGTCGATTTGGCAACAACAACGGTATCCCCTTGCTGCAAGGGAATATCTTGACGAATATCGCCTTCTACCAATAGCTTCCAAAGATCGACGGAGAGCAATTGTTCTTCTCCAACCCGAGACAAGCGTCGAACTTGCACCTTACGCACATCAGCTTCGGGCTTAATGCCACCCGCAATCTGGATCGCTAGTGAAACCGTGGGCAAGTTTTTGGAATTGGCTCCTGCATTGGTCCCTTGGGTTCCGGCAGCACCAATTACGGCATTGCCACCCTGCACTGTATAAGGGCCTGGGCGAAAGACTTGGCCCACCACTGCAATATTTAAAGGCTGCGTGTTATCAGCAGCAAAGCTCGAATTCACAGCTGCTGCAAAGTCTTCTAGAGAGGGTTGCTGTGTTGGGGGTACAACCACAATATCGCCATCGCGCAAGCGAATGTCTTGGCCAATATCACCGTCTTGAATCAACTTCATTAAGTTGACGGTAATGGTTTGGTAGTTATCGGGCTGATTAAAGTTGGAGCGGCGAACTTGAATGTTGCGGATATTAGAGGAAGGAGTGACGCCGCCTGCCAATTTCAGCAACTGGGAGACTGTGGGAATTTGATCTGTGCCAACGAAAGGATAGGTTCCTGGTTTGACCACCTCTCCAGACACAGCTAAGGTGAGCTGCCTTGGTTTTGCAAGCACCACGGTTAAATAAGGACGCTTAAAGTAGCGCTTGTACAACTCTGTGAGCTGCACTTCAACTTCCCGCACTGTTTTACCCGCCACAGGCACCCGCCCAATAAATGGCAAGCTAACGCTGCCATCAACGAGGACGCTATAGGGCGTTGCAAATAAGTCCGTTTGGCCATACATATTAAGCTGGAGCTGGTCGCCTGGCCCCAAAACATAGTCTGCACGGTTGATGACTGACAAATCGGGCCCGCTAGAGTTAGCTCCACTCCCACCCAGCCCTGGCAGCGGAGCAAAAGAGGGCTTATTCGCAGGTAATGGTGCAGCGGTTAGAGCCGTTGAAGTCAAAAGTGTGGTTAAAGCAGCTAAACACAGAGATTGAGCGGGACGCGTCATTTTTTTATCCAGGCCAGGAACGGACATAGTTTTTTATATATAGCAGAATGACTACGATAGCTTCACCGCAGCTTAGACGACCATTCATACAAGAATGTTTCTAGTAGACACCACTTTGGCATACGGGTCTGTGCTTTGGCAATGTTGCTTTCGAGGCAAACCTACCGCAATGAAATGAAAGGCAAAATGCAAGTTCATTTTGCTGGGCAAGCATTTGAGATCGACTCAGATTTTAAGCCAACTCATGAGGCTTGAATCGACGGAATCTAAGCTTCAATCGTATACATTGATAGCAAGCAATTTGTCTATTGTGCTAAGTCTTTGTGCATATTTTTTGTGACCCATCCGTATGTTATGGAGCGAGAAGCATAATCGAAAGACTCAGTATTGCTGTCGCTGTGAGCGTCTGATGAGTCCTCGTTACGTTTCAGGTTTTGTTCCCGCAATGGCGATCCGACGTTTAGACTGAGGAAGATGGCACTTTACGAATGATCGCAGTTACCCATGACGAGCAAACGGATTATTGAAATTTTGCGGAGCGGTGAACCAGGGGCAGAAGTTTCAATTGCCGGATGGGTTCGCACTAAACGAGAACTCAAAGATTTAGCATTTTTAGACGTTAACGATGGGTCTTCTTTGCAAGGACTCCAGGTGGTGATCGAGGCAACCTTGCCAGACTATGAGGCTGTGTTGCGATCGCTAGCAACTGGGGCCTCTGTGAGCATCGACGGGATATTGGTTGCCTCTCAGGGAAAAAATCAGCGGGTGGAACTTAAGGCCCAATCTCTCACCGTTTGGGGAAGTGCTGACCCAGAAACCTACCCGTTGCAAAAAAAACGTCATTCCTTTGAGTTTTTGCGCACCATTGCCCACTTGCGATCGCGAACCAATACTCTGGGGGCCGTCTTTCGAGTCCGCAACGTCTGTTCGGCAGCCATCCACGACTTTTTTCAATCCCGTGGGTTCTTATGGGCACATACCCCCATCATTACCACAGGCGACTGCGAGGGAGCAGGTGAACAATTTAGTGTTACCAGCTTCAACCTGAACCAGTTGCCAAAAACACCGGAAGGAC
>DATNQK010000591.1:0-19024 GCA_036704065.1 Stenomitos sp. | reverse complement strand
TGCCTCTTCCATCCCCACCACTTCAGCCCATTGGGCTAAGGTTGGAGATTGGCCCAGCCTTTGAGCTAAAGACTCTTGCGCTTCAAGCAGCGCCATCATTTGCTGGACTTGCTTGCCATACACAATCTCTTGCTCATGGGTGAGGAGAGGAACGCGACCAATCTCATGGAGATAGGTACGAACCATATCCCGGCCCGAAGGTGCGGGGTTCAATTCTTTCTGATCAGTCACTTTTGCCATATAACCTAAGTACCCCCCTCATCTACAGGATGGGATTGCGATGGATCGATGAGCCCTTATAGACCTACTAACGGATCAGCCTGCCAAAACATGCCGATAATTGGGCGGGCGCAAGCACGTGATTAAACGAAGTCAGTATGACTTTGTTCTAATATCATACGCGATTCTCCAGGCTGAAGGATAGAGATCAGAGTCGCAATTTCCGTACCTTCAATGGCGTATGGCAGCATTTGCACAACAAAACAGCACTGTTCAGCATGGGACCTCTATTATGACAAATCCCCCTAGAGACGAAGGCCATAGACTATAGCGATAACGCTTGTCTACTCTCAGAAACCCAAGGAATATCGGCTTTTGGACGTATGGTAATGCACCAATGTTTCAGCCGTATTACTAGAATGCAAAGTCAATGTAACGGAGTTTTCTGAAAGACACCTGAATCTAAAGAGAGATTTTCTGAAAAAAGACTAAAATTCAGGCTCTTGCAGGGCCTTCGGTATGCAGGGTCCCTCTCACAAGATCTAAGTGACCCAAGAACCCATCCAGGGGCATCCTCTAAACAACGATCCACTCCCTCCGTTCAAAGCACTCTTTTCTGAGAAAAAAGTAAACAAGTATTAAGAATCGTTGTCTTTTTTCTGCAATAATTTAAGAACTGATCCTCTATTCCCACTCGAGTAGGCTTAGACATATGAAACTCCCTCTGGTGCAGCGTTGGGTTCGAGCGACCTTAGCGTTTTGTTTGGCCGTAGGACTGTGGACCTTAGCACCGGAGGCAAAGGCCATTAATAACCCGGAGCTTTTACCCGCAGAACCCACGCCTGTCGTTGATTTAGCCAAGGCGTTTACGAGTTTCCAAAGGGACAATCTCGTCAAAGAACTGAATGAATTTGAGGCAGAAACAGGTTGGAAGCTGCGCGTACTGACTCAATTTGAGGCAACACCTGGGCGAGCAGTCATCGATTTCTGGAAATTAGACCCTAAAAGTACAGTGTTAGTAGCAGATGCGAAGGGCGGCAATATTTTAAGCTTTGCGGTAGGGGATGATTTCTATCCGCTATTGCCTCGAACCTTTTGGATTGAGCTTCAGACTCGGTTTGGCAATCAGTTTTTTGTTCGGGATAACGGGGAAGATCAGGCTATTCTGCAATCACTCGCTTCTGTAGAAAATTGTTTGCGCAAGGGTGGCTGTGGCGTTGTACCTGGGTTGCCTCAAGAGCAATGGATTTTAACGCTTATGACATCCATGATTGGCGGGGTCATCTGTGGTTTTGCGGGACGTCCTCGTAAGCCAGGTCAGATCTTTGCTTGGCAATGGGCTCTCATTTTCTCGCCTTTATGGGGCATGTTATTTATATCGTTCGGATTGGGGCCTGTGTTGGTGCGAACCTCGGAATGGATACCCATTTTTCGGAACGTGGCAGGATTTTCAATTGGCTTTTTAAGCGCATTTCTCACCCATTTTATTAATCAGCCCTCCATCTCGAGTTCGGATGCATAAAGGAACAGGGAACTGAAATCTAAAGAAGCCGCTCTACTACTGAGAACCAGCGCCCTTAGGGGGAATGTACTAAGATGAGATTGCAATGGGCGAGTAGCAGGGTAGCGCAGCTATGCTTGTAAATCCAGGGTTGCATGGGGCTGTTACTTCACTTAAGTCGGTCTTTACATCGATTGATGGCGAAAGTTGTCCCTACAGCTACAATTTTCATCTTCACACTGTTTACTCGGATGGACAGCTACGCCCAGAAGCGCTAATTCAGCAAGCTGTAGCGCATGGTCTGAAGGGTCTAGCGATTACCGATCATCATACGGTGGCGGGCTATCAAGCAGCTCGTCGTTGGTTGGAGCATTGGAATTTGCAAATGTCTCAGCAGGCGCTGGGCCCTTACCTGTGGTGTGGCGTTGAAATCACAGCGTTACTGTTGGACATCGAGGTGCATATTTTAGGCTACAGCTTCGATCCTGACGATCCAGCGATGAAGCCGTATCTGGGTGGACAAGCCCCTAGCGGTGAGGGCCGTCTCGCGGCTCGTGTAATTCAGGCGATTCAGGGCGCAGGTGGACTAGCGGTTCTGGCGCATCCGGTGCGCTACAAAAAATCCCCAGCGGATCTGATTCCAGCTGCGGTACGTTTAGGAATCGATGGAGTGGAAGCTTATTATTGCTATACCAATTTAGATCCTTGGCAACCGAGTCCCCAGCAAACGCAGCAGGTGAAGGCATTAGGGCAGGCTTATGGGCTGTTGCAAACTTGCGGAACCGATAGCCACGGGATGAGTATTTTGCGCCGCATCTAAGTAAGGATGCGTCAGGATTTCCCGCTCTGTTCACACGATAGAGCGCTCTGGTTACAGCGTTGCAGCCCCTAGGCTGGAGTCAAGGCAGAGTTAGGACCATAACGCTGAGAAGGGGGTTGAGGGTTCTATAATGGTGGACTATTTAACAGTGTCTCGACAGTGCGGCTAGACTGCGGACAAGGGTTCAAATGGTTGGTGTTGTTCAATTGTCCGATGGGAGTCTTAGATGCTACGCCTGGAACATGTCAGTAAAATTTATCCGACCGGTGAGGTTCTTAAGGATATTAATTGGGAAGTAAAGCCAGGCGATCGCGTGGGGCTAGTGGGCGTCAATGGTGCAGGCAAGTCGACGCAACTCAAAATTATTGCGGGAGAAATCGAACCCACGACGGGGGAAGTGATTCGCCCCAGCAGCTTGAAAATTGCCTACCTCACCCAGGAGTTTGAGGTTGATCCCACCCGTACGGTTCGCGAAGAGTTTTGGACGGTTTTTGTAGAAGCCAATACCATCCATCACGCGTTGTCTGAGATTCATCTGCAAATGGAAACGGCGGATCCCGAAACGCTGGATACCCTGATTCATCGGATGGATAAGCTACAGCGCCAATTTGAAGCCCTCGATGGCTATGGACTGGAAGCACAAATCGAGAAAATTTTGCCAGAGATGGGGTTTGTACCTGAAGATGGCGATCGCCTCGTCAGCGCCTTTAGCGGCGGCTGGCAAATGCGGATGAGCTTAGGGAAAATCTTGCTGCAAACCCCCGACTTACTGCTGTTGGACGAGCCGACCAACCACCTTGATCTCGAAACCATCGAGTGGCTCGAAACATACCTGAAAGGCTTAAACACACCGATGGTGGTGGTGTCCCACGACCGCGCCTTTTTGGATCGCCTTTGTACTCAAATTGTGGAAACGGAGCGTGGGGTTTCAACTACGTACCTGGGCAACTATTCTGCCTATCTGCAACAAAAGGCCGAAATGCAGGCCATGCAGTTGAGTGCCTATGAGCGCCAGCAGAAGGAATTAGATAAACAACAGGCTTTTGTGGATCGGTTTCGGGCCAGTGCTACCCGCAGTACCCAAGCCAAAAGCCGCGAAAAGCAATTGGACAAAATCGAACGCATTGAAGCACCGACTGGCAGCGTGCGCACATTGCAGTTTCGATTCCCAGATGCCCCCCGCAGTGGGCGTGAAGTGGTCATCATCGAAAACTTGGTCAAAACCTACGGGGACAAAATCCTGTTTCTAGATGCGAATTTGCTAATTGAACGAGGCGATCGCATTGCCATTTTGGGACCGAACGGGGCAGGCAAATCGACACTGCTGCACATGATGGTGGATCTAGAGCAGCCCGACGAAGGCACCGTTAAGTTGGGCGAACACAATGTCGTCCTAGGTTACTTCGAACAAAACCAAGCCGAAGCCTTAGATCTAGACAAGACCGTCTTCGAAACCATTCATGATGAAGTCCCTACATGGACCAATGAAGAAGTCCGCACCCTCTTGGGACGGTTTTTGTTCAGCGGCGATACTGCCTTTAAAAAGGTTTTAGCCCTCAGCGGAGGCGAAAAGGCACGGCTGGCCTTGGCCAAGATGTTGCTTCGCCCCGTCAATCTGCTGATCTTAGACGAGCCCACCAACCACCTCGATATTCCAGCCAAAGAAATGCTGGAAGAAGCACTGCAAAACTATGAAGGGACCGTCGTCATCGTGTCCCACGACCGATACTTTTTGTCTCAAGTGGCCAACAAAATTGTAGAAGTACACGACGGGGAACTGCGGGTGTATCGCGGCGACTATCAGTACTATCTCCAAAAAATCGAAGAGGAAAAAGAAAAGGCGCGACAGGCTCAAATCGCAGCCGAAAAAGCTGAAAAGGATGCAGCAAAGCGGGCCAAACAGAAGGCCAAGGAAGCTGAGAAAAAGCAAAAAAAAGCTGGCGTACAAGCCTAAACCAGATTGTTGCGAGGCAAATCGCACAACTTTTCGAGAGAACAGAGATCATCCTCTACACTAAGAAGGGGAAAGAGCAGGCGAGGCAGTTGCAGCGTTGTAGCTCGCTATAATGCTGAGGAAAGTCCGGGCTCCCGAAAGACCAGACTTGCTGGGTAATGCCCAGTGCGGGCGACCGTGAGGATAGTGCCACAGAAAAATACCGCCAGCCTTCGGGCTGGTAAGGGTGCAAAGGTGCGGTAAGAGCGCACCAGCAGCGTCGAGAGGCGCTGGCTCGGTAAACCCCGGTTGGGAGCAAGGCAGGGAACAAGGGTTGGTCTTTTTCCTGTTCCATCATAGGAGCCGCTTGAGGCGTCTGGTAACAGGCGTCCCAGATAGATAACCGCCCGCTTGGCGTTTTGCGCTAGGCGAACAGAACCCGGCTTATGTCCGGCTCTTTCCTTTACTGCCCTAGTAGGTTCTGTGCGTGAAATTGTTAGACAGCCGACAGCGGCAACTCGAAAAATTGGCGGCTCGGTTGGGTTTATCTAAAACAGCCCAGATACAGTGGTCGCTGCTGGATTTGGCACTGACGCACACGAGTTTTTCCGCTACTCATAATTACGAGCAACTCGAATTCCTGGGCGATGCGGTGCTGCGGTTGTTCATGGCGCATCAGTTGTGGACCCACGATGGCAACAGTACAGTGGGGCAATGGACAGCAGTTCGCTCGGTGCTGGTGAGCGATCGCATTTTATCTGACATTGCCTATGCCATTGGGCTAGAGCGCTTCCTACTCGTGGCACCCAGTGCCGCCCGCGACACGAAAGGCGAAACCTCACGCTTAGCCAATGCCTTAGAAGCACTATTAGGTGCTTTATACTTAAGCACTCAAGACTTTTCCTTAATTGAACCTTGGCTGCGACCTGAGCTAGAAGAGCGGGCCACACAGATTCGGGCCGACCCTGCCTATCAAAACTACAAAGCCGCCCTACAACAATGGACCCAAGGGAATCATCATGGGTTGCCCGACTATCGTGTCGAAGAGATTAGCCCAGCACCAGCTCCCCATCTTCGCTTTAAGGCTCAAGTGTGGGTTCAAGGTAAATGTTTAGGCGAGGGCAGTGGCGCATCGCGCAAAGCAGCAGAAAAGGCAGCGGCAAAAACCGCTTATCTGGCGCTAACAGCCGCCTGCGACGCAGATACTAATACACACTCGCCATTGCAGCACCAGCCTCAAGACTAAACCGCTCCGATAAAACGTACAGAGACAACCGTTGGCCAGACTCCGCACCGATGCGCTAAAGCCATTGCCCTGTGATAAATCGCTTTAGAAAGTTGAATTTTGCTGCCGTGTAAGGAGCATAGCGCCAGTTTAAATCCAGCGCGAACGAACGGGACAAGATACTTTTATAGTGCGAAAAGGTTTCAAAGCTGGCTTTACCGTGATAACTGCCCATACCGCTCCCACCCACACCGCCAAAGGGTAATCCAGAAACCGTGTATTGAAGCACCGTATCGTTGAGGCAGACCGTACCGGAAGTGGTAGATCGCAGAACCTGGCGCTGTTTCCGTCTATCACGACTGAAGAAATAGAGGGCAAGCGGTTTAGGTCGCTGGTTAATTTGGGCGATCGCCGTGTCTAGATCGGTGTAGGTCAAGATGGGCAGAATAGGGCCAAAAATTTCAGACTGCATAATTGGATCGGCCCAATCAACAGGCTCAAAGAGAGTTGGTGCAATATAAAGGTTATCGGCGTTGCTTTGCCCCCCGATCACAGTCCTGCCTGTGGGCAATAACGCAGCTAAACGCCTAAATTGTTTTTCGTTAACGATGCGTCCATAATCAGGACTAATCGATGGATCTTCCCCATAAAATTCGCGAATGTAATGGATTAAACGCTCTACCAGAGCCTGTTTGACCTTCTGGTGCACCAATACATAATCAGGTGCCACACAGGTTTGTCCTACATTAATAAATTTGCCCCAGACAATGCGCCTCGCCGTGGAGTCTAGGTGAATATCCGTATCGACCAGACAGGGGCTTTTACCACCTAACTCCAAAGTAACAGGGGTTAAATTCTGGGCAGCAGCAGCCAAAACCGCTCGCCCTGTTTCTGTACCCCCTGTAAAGAAAATATGATCGAATGGTTCCGCGACAAGGGCCTGACTCACTTGAGCATCGCCATTGACCACCGCCACATAATGGGGCTCAAAACAGGACTCCACAATGTGCTGCACCACTTGGGCGGTATGGGGTGCATACTCGGAGGGCTTAAGAATGGCACAATTACCTGCGGCGATCGCACCCACCAAGGGCGACATCAATAACTGAAACGGATAGTTCCAAGCTCCCAGAATCAACACAACACCTAGGGGTTCTGGTTGTACCCAAGCCATCGCTGGCCACTGTTCTACAGGTGGTATCGTACGGCGTGGTCTCGCCCACTTGGATAAGCATTTCAGCGCGAGATTGATTTCACTGAGGGTTGCAATTTCAAAATATCCCTCAAAGCTAGGTTTGCCCAAATCGGCCTTTGCCGCTTCAATAATCGCCGTTTGGTTGTCGAGGATAGCTTGCTTTAAACGCTGAAGTTGCTGGAGCCGAAAATCGAGAGACTGAGTTTGCCCCGTCGAAAAAAAAACCGCATGGACTGGAGCAAAGACTGAACCGGAACAGAAACAGAAGAAGTCATAGCCATTCCAAAATAAGAACTGAGCAGGGAATGCAAAGACGACAACGGAGTGTGGAGTGCATTGTGAATGTTCTGCCACCAGCATATCGTAGGCAAACCCTTCACAACATTCGTCTGCCTCTAAGGGATGGTACAGACCGAGAGGGCACCCACTCATCTTGTCTGCCAAAACTGGACAAGGAACACAGTTCAGGACTGTTGTACCGTTTAGGATGGTCTTGAGCCGTGAACTCGACTCGCTATACTAAACGCAGGTTTGTGATTAGATGAAGACATGCACAGACTGTGTAAGCTGTGTAAGCGAGGACAAAATGAGTCAAGATCCATCTCAGGCTTTTCAACTGCGCTGGCAAACAGTAAAGCCTTGGCTCACAACAATTGCCATTATTTGGCTCTTGGGGTTTGTAGGCCTCGGCTGGTTGGTTAAGTCTTTCTTGGTGCTGATTGGGTTGTTGACCATCACACCTGTTGTTGCAGTAATCGGAATACAGTGGTGGCTGCGCCGCAACGTGATTCAAGGCAGTTGCCCCGTTTGTCAGTTTCAGTTGACGACCATTGGCCAATCTCCGACCCAATGCCCCAATTGTGGCGAAAAGTTGACGGTCGATAATGGCGCGTTCCAGCGAATGGAAATGCTAGGGACGATTGATGTGCAGGCCGTTGAGGTTCCAGCTCAGGTGGTGACGGACGACGATTAAGGAACCAGTCGTTGGGTTCCAGCAGTACGGGGTAGGGTTGCACAAAAGAAAAGCTGCAAAGGAGGAGGCGATAGGACATGTCCGCCGAGGAATCGGATGCAGCAGCGGCTGAGTTGGACTGGTATCGCGATCGCACTGCCATACTCGCCACGATGCATCGCAAGGAACAGGTGATTGCACCATTATTTGCAGAGGCTTTTGCTCTGCCGGTTGTCGTGCTGCCCGAATTTGATACAGATCAGTTTGGGACATTTACTGGCGAGGTCGAACGCTGCGGCACGCAGTTAGAGGCAGCACGGGCGAAGGTTGATGCAGCCCTCGCATTGAGCAATGTCACCTTGGCGATCGCCAGCGAAGGTAGCTTTGGGCCACATCCACAGTTTCCGTGGGTGGCCAGTAATCGGGAAATCGTGTTGCTCAAGGATGCAGAACATCACTTCGAGGTATATGGCGAATGTTTATCCTTAGAGACGAACTATGACGGTGCTCAGGTCCGCTCATGGGAAGAAGCCCAAGCCTTTGCGCAGAAGATTCACTTTCCTTCCCACGGCATGGTTATTAAACGCCTGGGAAATGGCTCTCAATGGCACATTGTGGCCAAAGGTATTACCGATGGGCAGACCTTACGCGATCAGTTGGAACCGCTGTTTACTGCGGGTTACAGTGTGCGCCTAGAGCCTGACATGAGAGCGCTCTATAATCCCACGCGTATGAAAACGATTCAGCAAGCCACACAAGCCCTCATTACAAAGTTGAAGCAATTGTGTCCTGCTTGCAGTTGTCCGGGGTTTGATATCGCCAAAACCATCACTGGCTTGCCTTGTGCCTGGTGTTACGCACCCACGGGTTTGGTGCAAGCTGAACTTTGGAGATGCCACCGCTGTAGTTTTGAGCATAGGAGACAACCTCAAGCACAAAAATTTGCTGATCCAGGACATTGTCCAGTCTGCAACCCATAGACCCATGAGCAATGACATAAAAGCCATTGACAAGGCTGTGCAGATACAGCCAGTCTGCTTAAATTTCTTTGATGCAATGGAGTCAGTGCCATTTGCAGTTCAATATGCTAGTATGCCTAAGGACTATCGAAGTGTTCTGATTGAAGTTCGAACACAGTAGATACCGATTGCGGGTGTAGTTTAGTGGTAAAACCTTAGCCTTCCAAGCTAATGATAGGGGTTCGATTCCCCTCACCCGCTTTGTTTTTTGTACAGTTTTAGACATTGCCTAAGCAGCAACGCTACCACATGCCTCCGTTGTTAACAGGTACGAGATGAGTCTGAGTAGGAAGTGAAGCTGGCTCCTCAGGCGCACTTTCAATCGAGGGTTGACTTGTTTCAACCGGCACTTGGTCTAAAAAATCTTGCACATTGATGTAGGTAAGACTCGCGCCTTCGTTCAGTACAACGCTTGGAGCGCGATCGCGAATACTCAATAGCTGCCTTAACGTTCCTGTTGGGTCACTGTTAGGATGCAGCGTAAACAAAACTCCTGTACAAGGCCCATCTTCTTGTTGTGCAACGCAGATAACTGGCTGACGATTGACAAAACCCGCCATCAGATAATTCAACATCCCCTTGTCATAAAAGGATTGGAATTTTTCTGACACTACTTTGCAACGATATTCCGGCGGAAAATCTTCGCCCAACGTTGTACCCCAACGAATCACAGGCACTGGCCCTCTGGACGTACGAGCCATCGTTGTCGGCAAATTGTGACTCTGCCCGCAGAAAAACTTTTCCTGCTCTGCACTAGCTTTGGTAGCCAATCCAGCAACCACGGATGTTGTTAAGGCTGGCAGCGTAATGGCCAACAGAACTAGCGATCGCATCATACGAACACCTGTTCGAATACTCACAGAACACGCATCACCATCACACCCTAAATTGTACTACCTGAACGCATCAGGAGCTAGGCAAACCGAAAAGGAAGACACTTTTACAGAAAACCTCCTTACAAATATCAAGCTAGGTCGTAATATTCATGAAATTAAACATCCGGATCAGCTTCATCCGACCAGTCCGAGTATCAATCTGATAAATATGATTAAAATCATCTTCAGGTTCCGAGCCTAAGCCATATAAAATACCTGAATCGCTCATGGTTAAGCTCCTAAACCCCGAGCCATACTTTCGGCCATTTAAAACGAGTGGAGCAATCTTGCGAACTTGCCGAGACTTCTCATCAATACGCCATAAGTGATTTGCATGAGCGTGATACCCATCTCCCTCAGTACTCACAGCAAAGATATTGCCATTGGACGAGTGACAAAAAGTATGAAAAGAAGCTGCAATACGAGAGGCAGGAATAACAACCTCCCCCGCATTCTTTAAATCAGCATCAAATGACATGATTTGTAGCCCAGAGCTATGCAAATCTTGTTTTTTAACCAAAGTCAAAAACTTATTGTCAGTGCTTTTTATCAAGCCTGAGATACTATGGCTTGAATTCAACCTAGGCAAAACCTTTTGTTGCGCTTTAGCATTTGCTCTTTTTTGTGAACCATAGCTAAACGTGATTACACTAGGCCCTTTAACCCTAGAAGCACTAATTACAGGTGCAGTTGTAATAGCAAATAGTGTATCTGATAGACGAGAAAAGCTAGTAATTCGTTCACCGCGATCAACTTCCACACCTGGAATTGGATAGAGCAATTTCGTTACTTTCTGTGTTTTAAGATCAAGCGATGCTAACACTAATTTTTTAGAACCTGATATTTTTTTAATTCCATAAATTAAATTAGATTGAGGTAATCTTGTTCTTTTAACTGCTGCATTCACTAAAGGAGCGCCAAGTCCACTAACCACAGCAGAAGCAATAAAGTAAGCTCCCAGTTTGCGGCGTGATAATAAAAAATTGTTTTCCATTTTAATTGTTTTGAAATTAATAAAGTATGGCAATAAAAAATCTATGTCAAATGAACCCAAGTTGAGACAGAGGGAATGCGATTGTCATCAACAATGTTGAGCATGTACCATCCCGAAGGTGCTAGATTGCGGTTAGTGATAATCGTTGCTGATAGTGAATTCGTTTCGGGGATAACGGTAAAAGGAATATCAATCAATCGCTGCTCGACATCCATACAGTGTGTAACTGCACTCGGTCTCACAAGCTGTACCCATTGAATGGTCGATGCCTGAGCAGTGGAAATTGAAATCGTTTGGCCATAGGAAATTTCTACAGGCGAAGCATCGATAACCGGTCGACTATCTACCATGTAGGACGGGCTGTATATTTCCATCCTGAGTTCGCGTTGACCAGGGGGATTAGATCCAGCAAGCAATACACGACCATCAGGTAATAGCAAAGCAATGGAGTGGTATAAGCGGGCAATTGAATGAGAAGCAACATCAGTCCATGTATTGGTGCTAGGGTCATATACTTCGCAGACCAAGACCGCGTCGGGGATAGAATTTCGAACGGTTGATCCCCCACATACAAAAACAGTGCGATCTGGCAAGATCACAGCCTGATTGTGTAAACGAGCATGATTAAGATAGGGTGCAGGCTGATACGTCGGATTGGCTGCTTTCAAGTCAATGACATTCACGCGTGCCGTTGCTGAGCCATTCAACTTGTAACCACCGATGATCATAATTTTCTGATCTTGCGCAGGTGGCAGTAGCACAGCAGCAGCACTAGTGGTGTAATTCGTCTTAGGTTTATCCGTTAAGCCGGAAACACTGGTCGTAATAATAGGATCACTAAAACTACCTGGCAGCGTAATCAGGTAAGGTCTTGCGTTTGCTCGTCCCGCACTAAAGAGTCGGCCATCACTCAGTAGAAATATATTGGCGTAATCGCTAATGGTCACTGTTGGGCTGGAAAAAGCAGTCCATCCGGTACCTGGCGAATAAATTTCAGGAACTAAATTTAATAGACCGTTTTCGTCCTTGCCCGATATTGCAATTACACGCTCGTCACCTAAGCGAGTTAACGTCGGGTACCATCGCCCGTGCGCCATTGACGGCTGGACTTCCCAATTTAGGGTTGAGCTATTGAATATGATGGAGTCGGGCAAACCTAAAAATGGGTTAGCTTGTAAGGTGCCACCTGCGATAAGGAGATTGCCATTTGACAAAAAGGCATGACCGCTACAAAAAAAATCAAACGTGACGCCCGACGAGAGCAAGGGCGTGTTAGAACGAGAAAAGGAGTTACCGTTGGTATAATCCCAAACAGCAGAACAATTAGGACAATTTGCCCCTGCTTCGTCTCGACGACCAGCCAAAAATAAAATTTTTGCATTGCCACCATTTACAGGAGGTAGCAAAGCAGCATGAACAGGGAGTATAGGAGCGTTAAAGGGCAACAACTCCCAGGTATTTGGTGAAGATGTCAATGAATTTCCTCCCTAAAAAATTTTTTAAATTAATAATTGTTAGTATCACTAAATCGACGAAATCCCTTACATCTATCAATCGACAGAATTACAAAGTCTAAACTGCAAGTGTTATACCAATACATACTTATACAAGTATCTATGTAGCGTCACAAAAGCAGAACTTTGTCAAGGCTTCGCCTTGCATGTATAAAAACAAAACTATATAAATAGCTTTTATTTGTACATTCAAGTTGTTTAATGACTGTCTAGCAAGGATCTTAAACAACCTCTGGAATATCTATCCCTACAGTTGTGCAAAAAAAACCATTGCAGAGAGAATTTTCCTGGTCTTTTACCCTTAAATCAGCACCTTACTTTTCAGGGAAAACATGAAAGTTAATGCTTAGAGCAGTTAGATTGGCCTTAGTCTTATTTTTTGGGTTTATCTCTAAGGCACCACAAAACAGTGCTGATTTTTAAAATGAAGCTTGGGGGGTCACACTAAAAATGGGCATCTATACAATCATGTTAGTTTTGGTCTTTAGAGAGATGCCATAGGATTTGTCAGTATGACCATCTGACTTTTGGTAAGGTTTTTAGACAAGAATATGACCTCTTCCCCAAGGCGTAGGCTACATACTATTTCTTCTTGAGAAAGATTTTGATCTTGGATAAACCCAAATTAATTAGTTCTAGGGATGGGGTAAATGTAGCTGTGCCGAACAGTACTCAAGCACGAGAGACAAAATGCAGGGCTAGTGACCAGAGATGGGAAAATAGCGTTGCGATTGGCCCTGCCCACAACAGAGCATTCCAATGGAAGGGGTTAAAAATGTTGAAATCCTTTTTGCAGGTCAATGATTTCTGGAGGAACAGACCCCTTAGGATGTTCTAGAACTACGGTTGGGTCAGCCGTAATCACGCCAATGAGGGCTGCTCCATCTATTTGCTCTACTAGACACTCGGCGATCGCCAGGGGTAGGCACAACACTAATTCAAAGTCTTCGCCACCATAAAGCACCCAATTGATGCCCTCTACTTCACTAAGGTCTTGGGTTTGGTGAAAGGCCACAGGCATAGGGAGGCGATCGCGGTGTAGCCGTGCGCCCACTCCACTGGCTCGACAAATTTGTACTACAGCGTCAGCTAGACCATCGCTGCTATCCATTCCTGCCACCCGTACAGAGGGATCAATAGCCCACAGTAAGGGTGGAACGTCGAGGCGGGGAATCGGGCGTTGATGCGCTTGCTTGAGGCGATCGCGTACCTCTGGGGCCAGATCGGCTCCCCAGGCCGGGTTGCGGAGCAATTCCAGCCCTGCTCGGGACGCACCATGAACGCCCGTACAGAGAATGGCATCCCCAACTTGAGCCGCAGCGCGCAGAACCTGGCGATCAGGTGCAACTTCACCGAGTGCAGAAATCGACACTGTAAAGGTAGAAGAACGGCAAAGATCGCCCCCCAAAATTGGGGTTTGGTAGCGGCTTAAGCAAGCAGACATTCCAGCATAGAGCTGATCTAACCAACCTACAGGAACCGTTGGAGGCAATCCCAAACTGACGGTGATGCCTAAAGGCGTTGCACCCATCGCCGCCAAGTCCGAAAGGTTAACCGCAGCAGCACGCCATCCTACATCCTCTAAGGACGTGGTGACTAAGTCGGGATTGGCTAGACCAATACTGAAGTGAACTCCATCGATGAGCATGTCGGCGGTTACAACGAGACGGTGATCGCCACTGACGGGCAACACGGCTGCATCATCACCCACGAGATGGGCTGGACAGTAACGTTGGAGCCGTTGTAACAACTCATGTTCGCCTAAGCTGCTGATAGGCTGGTCGTCCCCATAACCGTTTGACATAGACACAAATTGCACCTTAAGACAAAGTCCATCCCCATATTTAACAGGGATGGACTGGATGGATTAATAAATTTGTCTCAACGCGGCTAATTCCCTTAAGGCTATGCAGTTTTGGGTTTCGCCAAGTTGTCTAACCCATTGACGACTTTAGCAGAAACAATTTTGTCGCCTTGCTTCAGTTCCCGTAATACATCCTGCCCAGACACAACATAGCCAAACACGGAATAACGTCCGTCTAACAAGTTGCGACCTGCGGGGGTAAGTTCGGGTTCAAATAAGAAGAAGAAGAATTGAGAAGAACCACCATTGGGATTTTCACTGGGGGCCGCCATCGCCACAGTCCCATAGGCCGAAAATGGCAATACCGGATCGTCGAGGTATCGGCCTGCATCTTCTAACGTAGACCCATAAAAGGGCTGTTTATCTCCCTTGACTAGGATCTCCATCGGAATGGCTCGATATTTGCCACTTGTGGGATCGACAAACCCCACTTCAGGCCCCTGCGGATCGCCAGTTTGCAGAACGTAGGATTCTTCGGCTCGGGTAAAGGGAAGGCCGTTATAAAAGCCGCGTTGCACCAAATCAACAAAGTTGCCTGCGGTAACGGGTGCGCTGTAGCCATCCACCACGATCGTCAAGGTTCCTTTATTGGTTTCGATATCAACGGTGGCTCTACCTTTGAGTTGCGGCAAATTGCTATAGGTTGCAGGAACTTCGTAGGGGAATTTCTCTACCATCGCAGCCTCTAAGGTGCCAATGGTTTGCAGCAACTCATTTTTTTTCGTAATCAGCTGCTCACCTTCTTTGGCTTCGACCGTGGTTTTCAGGTCGGCTAATGCTGCCGCAATGCGATCTGTCAACTCAGTCCCTTGCGATCGCCTAGCCTCAGGCACACTCGCAATAATTTTGTCACGGTTGCGGTTGAGTAGGGCCGTGGCCTTCGCAACATCGTCATTAATTGCAGACCAACGCCGCGCCCGTACTTGGGGTGCAATATCTTCTAGGTAGCGCTGCACCTGACGGATAGCATCGTTATTAAAGGGCAACGCTAAGCGCAGCAATGCTTGCGGATCGGTTACGGCATTGCCAGGCGGTAAAGCTGCCACCAAGCCCATCGCTTGAGCGGGCAAACAAAGCCCTACGCAGAGCCCCAACCCCAAAACGGCGCTCAAGCCCCTTCGAGCCCACCTGTGTAAGCGGTTTAATAGACTGTTCATGATGGTGTCAGGCGAATCTTCCGGTAGAGTGTGCGAAATGTATCAAACACTGCAGCAGGGCTATAAGCCCTTCATTCCACTCTAAACCATTGAGTTGCCCAGACTTTGCTTCTAGAACCGTTCTTAACTTGCTTTTTTGGCGTGCGATCTACGCTAAAACTTCGTCAATTCTAGGCTCTGATGTTGGTTCGGAAGCAGCAGGAGCGGGTACAGCCAGTCCTGGGAGGCGCACGGCTTCGACGTGGGGATCGAATCCAAGCAACTGACGCGAAGCGAAGGCAAATTGTTCAGGCTCGCCACTGACAAAAAACTGCGTTTGAGGGCTTGTATGGCTACCGTTGAGGTTCAATAACTCTAGCTCTCGGGCGGCGGCGACCGCCATGTAGGTTGCCGGATCTACTCGGTTAATCGTGGCTGGCAATAGCTGCCGAATCACAGGCTCTAAGTGCGGGTAATGGGTACATCCATAAATCAGTGTGTCAATCCCCGCTTCAACAAGGGGCTGCACCCGCTCCCATACAATCGTGCGCGTTTGAGGATGCATCACCCGACCGGCTTCAATGAGCGGCACAAACTCTGGACAAGCAACTTGAAAAACCTCAACCTCAGGGTTGATTTCTAAAATGGCGCGACGGTAACAATCGCTTGCCACCGTTGCAGGAGTTGCAATCACACCAATCCGTTGTCCCTGACGCACGGCAGCTCTTGCGCCAGGCAAAATGACTCCTAAAATCGGAATTTGATACTCATGCCGAACGCTATCTAGGGCCAAGGCAGAACTGGTATTACACGCCATGATCGCCATCTTGATGGGCTGTTGCGTCATCCAGTCGAGGATTTGGCGCACCAGGGTTTGAATTTCGCTTTGCGATCGCGTTCCGTAGGGAACATGGGCCGTATCGCCAAAATAGAGAAAAGACTCTTGAGGCAACCGCTGCTGTAGCGCGTTAAGAACGGTTAGACCGCCAACCCCACTATCAAATACTCCGATGGGCAACGGATGCAAACTGGATTCAGAAGATGCAACTCGACGCTCGCGACGATTTGGCACAGTTCCACTTTCCTTCGACTCACTCACACTGACCAAGTATTATTACTGATCTCTTTCAAAAAGTCCTTATATCCACAGACGAGTTTTAGAATCTGGGCAAATTGAACTGGTCTGTCACCTCTAGCCCCCTAGGTAAAACAGACATCCCTAGGGCTATAGCAGTGCTATCTCTCTAGGGATATCTATCTATGACATGGCTGGTGCATCGCTGGGCTATGCAACCCATTCAGCTATTGCCCAATGTAGTCTCGGCGCACTAGCTGACCGCGTGTGTTTCTGCTAAAACCTGCTCGGCAATTTTGTCGGGCACTTCTTGCAAATGATCATATTCCCAGTGGAAAAACCCAACACCTTGGGTCAGCGATCGCAGTTCCGTAATCAAGTCTCGCATCTCGGCCATCGGCAAATAAGCCGTCACCTCATCCCAACCAGCCCAATTGGGTTTGGCCTCATATCCCAACACCTGACCGCGACGGTTGCGAACCAAACGCAAGATATTGGCCGTGAACTCTGTGGGCGTAGAAAGGATAATGCGTTCAATGGGCTCTAGCAACACCGGTTCACAGTTGGGCAACCCAGATTGCATCGCCAGACGTGCAGCTTGCTTAAAGGCTTGTTCCGAACTGTCTACGGTGTGGTAAGAACCATTGGTGAGCGTCACAGACAAATCAACCACCGGAAATCCATACACACCCCGCGATAGAAACTCGCGTACCCCCATTTCCACGCCAGGAATATACTGCTTCGGCACAACACCGCCCACAATGGTTTCTTGGAACCGGAACCCTTCACCGCGCGGTTGAGGCTGAATATTTAAGTGCACATCACCAAATTGACCATGTCCTCCCGTCTGGTGCTTATAGCGACCATGACTGGTCACAGGCTTGCGAATGGTTTCACAGTAGGGAATGTGCGGTGCCGTCAACTCAAGCGGCAGATGATATTTACGTTCCAGACGTTCCTTGCCTATGCTTAAATGGATATCCCCTTGACCCCATAGCAAAACTTCATGGGTGTCCTCTCGGTGTTCCCAGATCAGGGCAGGATCTTCTTCATGGAGCTTAGTCAGGGCAGAAGTCAGTTTAACCTCGTCTTTACGGTTATGAGGGCGCACCGCCTGCGCAAACACAGGAGATAAAGCAGTCCCACGTCGCAGTTGAGTCCCTGTTTCGACTAAGCCATTTTCGTAGAGCGTATCCCCAGTTTGAATCCCTTCCATCCGGCCTAAGGCCACGATTTCGCCAGCAACAGCTTGGGCAACACTCGTCTGTTGCTGCCCCATCAAGCGATAAATGCCACTCACCCGTACTTTATTCAGTGACATTCCGTCTTGGATGGTTCCCTGCCAAACCCGCACCAAAGACAACCTGCCCCCTTGAGCCGACAGGTAAGTTTTTAAAACCTGAGCAACAGGAGCATCGTTGGGTTCTAAGCCGCGCAACTTGGGTGTTTCTTCGGCATCCGGCACTTCTTTTTCCAGGATGTCAAGTAAATGCCGAACGCCAAAGCTTTGTTCTGCCACGCCAAACAGGACAGGCACAATCAGATCAGCACTTAATTCGGTTTTAAAGTCTTGAATCACCTCTTCCTGTGGTGGTTCGATGTCTTCTAATAATTCTTCGAGCAGGTGATCGTCGAATTCCGCTAGGGTTTCTAACATTTCGAGCCGCGCTGCATGTTCTTGGTCCCTCAAGGTTTCTGGCAACGGGATTGGATCAGCAGGGGCATTGGCATGATATTGAAACGCTTGTTCTGTAACTAAATCAATAAAGCCTTGTAGTGTTTCCCCTTGTCCGATGGGGTAATGCTGAGGAACGATGGGCCGACTGGAAACTTGCTTGAGGGCAGCTAATACATCACTAAAGGGAGAGCTGGCGCGATCCATCTTATTGAGGAAAATAAGGTGGGGAATTTCCCAATCATCTAAGGTTTGCAACAAGGGCCACAGGGTTAACACCTTATGGGGGTCGGGTTCGCAGACGACCACTGCCGCATCCACACCAACCAATGCATTGAAGGTTTCTTGAGCCAACTCAACAGACCCTGGACAGTCTAGAAACGTAAAATTAAGGCTGCCATGTTTTACACTGGCAGCCGTGACTTCTGTACTCATGTGTCGAGCGCGGGCTTCTGCGGAGGCATCACCCACGGTATTGCCCGTGCGCACCGTCCCTCTACGTGAAATACCGCCCGAAACATACAGTAAGCTCTCTAAGAGTGTGGTTTTACCACTTGAGTAAGGGCCGACGATCGCAATATTGCGGAAGCTGGTCATGCTGGCCTCCTATGAGACGAAAGGGTGTCCATCATCTTTCCCAGACAGAAACCAAAAAGGGGTACTCATCCGTCAACTGTAACTGGTGTCCCAAGGAGTTCGTGCCGACGGGCATCAGTATAATTACATCGACCTAGTAGATAGATAGAGACACGGACAATATGGTTTAGTAGACTGGGAATCCTATATCTTGATGTAGCGCAGGTTGTCCCCTTTCCGCACCCCTTTGCGATGACTCTTAACGCGAGGGTGAATATGCATGAAGGATGTCTACGTTTTGTAAATGAGGAGCGATTCGTGCGGATTTACCCAGCTTTGGTAGTGAGCTTAGCGTTAGCTTTAACAATCGAGACGGTTGCACCGTTACGGGGAAATACCCAAGTACCTGCTGTTAAAAATGACGCAGCAGCAGCAAATCCAGCCGTTGAAC
>DATNQK010000590.1:0-4795 GCA_036704065.1 Stenomitos sp. | reverse complement strand
CAAGCGCTATACCGAGTTTGACATCAAAGCCGAAGAAGTTCCCTATGATGAAGCCGAAGTAGAGCGCGTCATCAATGAACAACGCTCAGCTAGATCAACCCTCATTCCGGTAGAAGGGCGCTCAGCCCAAGCGGGAGACGTCGTACAAATCGACTTTTCTGGACAGTATTTTCTGGACGAAAACCGCGAAAATTCCCAAGAGGTAGAAGGTGGAAGCGCCACCGACTTTCAGCTTGAATTAACTGAAGGTCAGTTCATAGCAGGATTTACCGAAGGCATCATTGGGATGAACCCCGATGAGACAAAAGAAATTGAAGTTCAGTTTCCCGCAGATTACCCAGTCGAAGAGTTGAAAGGCAAAGCTGCTGTCTTTACCGTCACGCTCAAAGAAATCAAAACCAAAGAACTCCCTGAACTAGACGATAGCTTTGCCCAAGAAGTCAGCGAATTTGAGACATTGGCCGAGCTGCGACAATTCTTAGAAGAGCGCTATCGCAAAGAAGCTCAGGATAAAACCGATGCCAATGTTGAAGATGCCCTGATAGGCGCTTTAGTAGCCGAACTTGAAGTAGACCTCCCGGAGACCCTAATCTCCAACGAAGTTAACTTCCTCATCAACCAAATGGCTCAACGTTTTCAGTCCCAAGGGATTGATGTCAATAAACTGTTTACACCAGAAACCATTCCCAGCCTTAAAGAACGCTTCCGCGAAGAGGCAGCAGAACGGGTTAAACGAACCTTAGCCCTTGCTCAAGTGGCTAAAGTAGAAAATCTAACCGTACTACCAGAAGCGGTTGAGAAACGATTTCAAGAAATTGTCACGCAACTCAATGACCGCAATATTGATCGGGCGCGACTCAAAGAGGTTTTAGAAGACGAGTTACTTCAAGAAAAAGTCATTGAATGGCTCAAAGAACGGTCTCAAATTTCTTTAGTAGAGAAAGTTGAGCCTGTTGTAGATGCCCAAACTGCTACCCTTGAGGCCAAGGCTGAGACCGTCGAGACCGAAGAAAAAAGTAGCGCTGCTACCAAAACCAAATCTGCTCCTGAAGCTGCTGAAGAAACATCCGCAGAGACAAAAGCAGAAGAAAAGAAAAAGACAACCCGCCGTAGTCGTACAACCAAGTCGAAAGCAGGCGAGAATAAAGACGAAGCCTAATCTTGTATTGAGGCGATCTCTGCTCTTTACCGTCTTGACAAGCAAACGGGGTTGCTTTATGAATACACACCAGAATTCAGTCGATCAAGCGATAGTTAAGGCATAATGAAGTGAAGGTACAGTCGTAGCCTAGCTCGTTGCACCGATTTCACAAACCAAATCACAGGTTTGCTGTTGCTCAGCTATTCCATTGCTTGTCCCTCGAGGTACTGTAGACGCGCATATGCTCTATTCTCATCGCCCTTATCCAATCATTAGTGCATCGCGCCCATCAGGTCAGGATGTCAGCTTTCAGCCACCCCAAGCCATTGTGCCGATGGTGGTTGAACAGTCTGGGCGAGGTGAACGTGCTTTTGATATTTATTCTCGGCTGCTACGCGAGCGAATTGTCTTTTTAGGCGGCAACGGCGGATCTAGAGGTATTGACGATACCACTGCAGATGCGATCGTTGCCCAGCTTTTGTTTTTAGACGCGGAAGATCCTGAGCAGGATATCTACGTGTATATCAACCCTCCGGGTGGCTCGGTCACAGCTGGCATGGCTATCTTCGATACCATGCAGCACATTCGGCCTGATGTTTGTACCATTTGCTTTGGCTTAGCTGCCAGCATGGGAGCATTTTTACTCTCTGCCGGTACGCGAGGAAAGCGGATGGCCTTACCTCATTCTCGGATTATGATTCACCAGCCGTTGGGAGGAGCTCAAGGGCAAGCGGTAGATATCGAGATTCAGGCGAAAGAAATCCTGCATCATAAGACGCAACTTAATCGGCTCTTGGCTGAACATACAGGTCAGCCGTTTGAGCGGATTGAAGCAGATACAGAACGGGATTTCTTTATGTCTGCCGAAGAAGCCCAAAAGTATGGTTTGATTGACAGGGTTCTTACTCGTCAGGAACTCCCAAATCAGCGTCAAGCCGTCAGTTTATAGCAACTATTCACGTCCAGTAGGCAAGTGGCTATGTCTAAGTATGACTCCCACCTTAAATGTTCATTCTGCGGTAAGTCTCAAGAACAAGTCCGCAAGTTAATTGCCGGTCCGGGGGTTTATATCTGCGACGAGTGCGTAGACCTTTGCAATGAAATTCTGGACGAGGAATTATTCGAGTCTGGCGCACCCCCTGCGGCTGCGCCAGCTGCACGTCGAGATCCTGCGACTGAACGGCGGCGTCAGCCAGGCCGCAGTGGGACTCGGCTCACACTCAGTCAAATTCCTAAACCGCGAGAGATCAAGACTTACCTTGACGATCATGTCATCGGTCAAGATGAAGCCAAGAAAGTGTTGTCGGTTGCGGTATACAACCATTACAAGCGCCTCAGCCTTATACAAAGCGGCGAGACCGATAACTTAGACGATTCCATAGAACTGCAAAAGTCTAATGTCTTGCTGATTGGCCCCACAGGTTGTGGGAAAACATTATTGGCTCAAACACTTGCCAAGATGTTGGATGTTCCTTTTGCAGTGGCCGATGCCACAACACTCACAGAAGCTGGATATGTGGGTGAGGATGTCGAAAATATTTTACTGAGACTGCTACAAGTTGCAGATTTAGACGTAGAAGAAGCGCAACGCGGCATTATTTATATTGACGAAATCGACAAGGTTGCTCGTAAGAGCGAAAATCCTTCGATTACCCGCGACGTCTCTGGGGAAGGTGTGCAACAAGCATTATTAAAGATGCTAGAGGGCACAGTAGCCAATGTGCCGCCTCAAGGTGGACGCAAGCATCCTTACCAAGACTGCATTCAAATTGATACCACCAATATTTTGTTTATCTGCGGCGGTGCATTTGTCGGGCTAGACAAGATCATTGAGCAGCGAACGGGCAAGAAGTCCATGGGCTTTGTCCAGTCTGGAGAGCCAATACCTAGGGAAGTGCGCGCAGCACATTCATTACGAAATTTAGCGCCGGAAGATTTGGTGCGCTTTGGGATGATTCCTGAGTTTATTGGTCGCATTCCGGTGATGTCGGTGATTGATCCATTGGATGAAGATGCGCTCTGCAAGATTTTGACTGAGCCACGCAATGCGTTGATCAAGCAGTATCAAAAGCTGATGAACATGGACAGTGTTCAGCTTGAGTTTCGTGCTGATGCAATCGGAGCGATCGCCCGTGAAGCCTATCGGCGTAAAACTGGGGCACGTGCGCTGCGGGCCATTGTAGAAGAGCTCATGCTCGATATTATGTATGAGTTGCCCTCACGCAAAGATCTAACGCGCTGTGTTATTACCCCAGAGATGGTTGAACAGCGTTCCTCTGCAGAATTATTGATGCATCCGTCCTCTATGCCAACGCCAGAGTCGGCCTAATTTAATTTTGTTGAGTTTTTAGTATGTCTTACGTAACCGTTCGCGGTGTCCCTCATTACTATGAGTGGATCGCAACGTCGCAGACTCCTGCGCTTGATAAACCTACGCTTGTGTTTTTACATGGGTGGGCGGGTTCTGCACGGTATTGGCGTTCGACCGCAGAGGCCCTGAAGTCAGAGTTTAACTGCTTGTTGTACGACTTGCGGGGTTTTGGTCGCTCTATCCCTCAAGAGCAACCTTTACCAACGCAGGCTATTACGCCCGAAACGGCCTGGGACGATTACGACCTAGAAAGCTACGCCCATGATTTAGCGACGATGCTTTCTGAGTTTCAATTGGGGCCTGTTTATATTAATGCGCATTCCACAGGGGCTTCCATTGCTGCCTTGTTTTTAAATCGCTACCCCCAGTTGGTTAAGAAGGCGATTCTCACGTGCAATGGGATCTTTAAGTACGATGCCGTAGCGTTTCAACAGTTCCATCGCTTTGGCGGATATGCAGTCAAGTTTCGGCCCCGCTGGCTCTCTAAAATCCCTGGCATTGACCGAATGTTCATGGCTCGATTTCTACATCAAGGGATCCCCGCAGCAGAGCGGGTTGCTTTTTTAGAAGATTTTTTGATCGCGAGCGAGGCTGCTGCTTTAGGAACAATGTTTACGGCTGTCAGTCAAAAAGCGGCTGAAGTTATGCCCCTTGAATTTGCGAAGCTTTCGGTTCCGACCTTGCTGATTTCGGGTGAGTTTGATCAGATTATTCCGTCAGCCATGGGACGACAAGCGGCGGAGCTCAATCCGGACAGCATTGAGTTCTGCGTTATTCCTCGGACAGGGCACTTCCCGATGCTCGAAGATGCGTCAGCCTATTTACACTGTATCCAACGTTTTTTGGCGGTTGCGTAATTAACTGGCATCCTCATGGAACGGATTGAGACACGATGAAATTGGGGTGTAACACCGCATTTGTAGCGATCGCAGACCTCGATGGCTACACCCTACGTACGTTTTATCAAGCTTTACTGGGAATAAACCCAACCATTGATCAGCCGGGCCAGTACGCAGAGTTTCAAGTGCCAGGGCTGCGAATTGGACTCTTTAAGCCCAAGGATATCAACAAGGCTGAATTCGCTGATTCTTCCAAGGGTAGCTTGAGCATCTGTCTTGAAGTGGATCATCTGGAAACGGCGATCGCACATCTCAAGACACTAGGCTATCCACCCACAACACCGATTCAATCCGCATCTCATGGACGCGAGATTTATATCTATGATCCCCAAGGGAATCGATTAATTCTGCACGAATCCAGGGGCGTGGGTGTAGCCAATACAC
>DATNQK010000589.1:0-4570 GCA_036704065.1 Stenomitos sp. | reverse complement strand
ACAATCACCCCGTGGGCTGCGACGGAACCCAACATTGCCAATAGGGTGGGATTTTTAAAAGCTCCAGCAAAGGACCCTGTCATCGAAGATTGCATAGCGGTTCTTTAGTTGGGGGATATTCCGCCCAAAGCAGCGCGAGTTCGTTTTTATGGTAGTACACCGTGGGATTGTTCGCTGCAACGGTTGGGGGTTACAACGGGCGATCACCACTCAATTTGTACTGTGCTGATGGTAAGGCAAGACGCGTTGCACTTTGACGTTGTTTCCATTCCCGTAACCAACCAAACCCTTTGGTGGTTAGGCATGCCTGACATCCTAGGTTGGTTGGGAAGCAATACAGGCAAACATACAAAAACACGCCCTCAGGGCGTGTTTTACAGCAATTAAGCTATGGGGTATACAATGCCCAACCATCCACTAGGCTGCGGCTAACCCATAAGCAGACATTTTCATGATGTCTCGGGTGGAAAAGCCAATGTTGCTGAGGGCCTCACCATACTGGATCATAAAGTCTTCCACGAGGGCTTCTTTTTCCATGTGGAGTATTTGGGCATCACGCTCAACTTCATTGAGCATGCGCCAAACGATAGGTAGGTTTTGGCGATTGGCCGCTTCTACTTCTTCTTTAACGGTTTCATAATTTGCTTTCAACCATTCTTCGCCAAAGTTGAGGTGGCTATACTCGTCCTTGACCACAGACTCTGTAATTTTGCGCGCAAAGTCGTCGGCAACTGGAATGTAAATATTGTAGGCGGCGATCGCAAAGCACTCGATAATCAGCGATTGGATCACTAAACAGGTTGCAATTTTATTTTCGTTTGCAGCGTCTTGAAAATTGCGATGTAGGCTATCAAAAAAGGCTTTAGCAAAGTCTAGGTCAGGGGTCACGCTCAAGTTGCGAGCACAAGATTCAAACCCTTTTTTATGTTTAGACTCCATTTTGGAAAGACGAACCAAATCGTCTTTATGCTCCGGCAGCAGGTCCGCTAAGCGAATGTAGTTGTCGTGCGCTTCTTGTTCGCCCTCAATCACGATACCGTTAATACGGCTGTAGGCATCGCGATAGGTATCGCTGTGGAAGTCGATATCTGGGCTTACCTGGAGTTGGGGCATATCTTGAAAATCTCCTGATCGGTCTTGTCTATGGATTGAATTAACGAGAATCAATACGTTTTGTTGATATTCTTCGTATTAATTTAACCCTTTACAGTCTACTGCACTCTTATTGAGCACAAGGCTCTTCCAGAGGATCTCTATCGACTGGACGAGTCAAGCGAATCAGGATCAAGCGCTTGCGCTAAAGGACATGCGCTTTCCAAGTGCAACTAAAACTTATCGAATGAAACTGCAAGGGCTGCAATAAGCAGGGCTCTTGTCCCTATCCCAAACCCTAAAAGTCTCTCCTTACCCTAGAGGCATGGCTTCAGTTTCTAGAACCCAAATGGCATAGGCCTTAGGTGTTTGGGTAATGACGGCGCGATGACCGTTATCGAAAAGCTTGCTCAGCATGTTGAGCGCTTTGTCGCGATCTTTGGCAACTCGAAAGAAGCTGTAGAACTGTTGGCTTAAGGCGATCGCAGGGAATGTTTCTTGTGCATCTTTGACCTTGATGCGACAGGTTTTGTACTCGCCTTTGCTCAGAATCAGTTTGGATGGGAGGGATGCAGATGTCATCAGGGAGGCCATAAAACCTTTTTTAATAGGAGAACAAATGGACAGAATCTTAAAGAACTAGGTCTAAAACCAACGAAACACCGATACTACGGTTCTTCTATTAAGATATGTAAATCTAATTTCACTTGAACTCCGTAATTTTGCGGAACTTTGCTGAAAGTCTGCCCCAAACTAGACTTTGGCAATCAAAGCCTGTCTCTGCACCAGGTGCATGAGACCACCGCAGCCCCTAAGCGACGGAAGAGCCTAAACGTTATGATAAAAAGGTTGATCCTCGCAGAGTTGTTGAAGAGGCTTCATTCTCCTGCCGCATAGGTATGCGAGACATTAGGAGTGAAATCATTCAGACAAGGATGTGCGGCAGAAAACTTTCAAAAGTACGCGTGAGAAGCTAACTTATCCCCCTAGGGGCAGTTTTCAGGGAATGTCACATTGACAGCGCCAGTCTCTTTGCGTCAAATTTAAAAAATGTAACATTCCTTAAAGGCGAGTGGGCATGTCTTTGGAGTTGATCTCGATACAGTCATTGGAAGAATTTGCTCGGCACTATGGCTATTGGGCGGTTCTGTTCGGGATCATGCTGGAAAACTTGGGCATTCCGCTGCCTGGGGAATCGATTGTATTGGTGGGCGGCTTTCTTGCTGGGCAAGGAGATTTAGAGTTTTGGCCAGTGCTGGGTTGTGTGATCGCAGGGGCGATTATTGGCAATACCTTCGGGTATTGGGCTGGCGTTTATGGAGGTTGGTCTTTAATTAAGCGGGTGGGTCATTGGTTCCGCATAGACGAAGAAAAACTTCTAGAAATTAAGGAACGATTTAGCGTTAATGCCGCACGGGCCGTATTCTTTGGCCGCTTCATTACACTCTTGCGTATTTTTGCTGGCCCACTGGCAGGCATTGCTGAAATGCCGTTTGGCAAGTTTATGCTCTACAACGTATTGGGTGCAGTAACCTGGGCCTCTGCCATTGTGAGTGCAGCTTACTTTGCGGGTCAGTTGGTGAAATTAGAGCAATTGGTGCAATGGGTGAGCCAGTTTAGTTTGGTTGTCCTAGGTGCGGTTGCGGCTTGGTTTGTGATTCCGGTTCTGTTTAAGGCACTACGCAAGCCCGCTGCCAACCCTATTGGAGACTCTAAAGCCCCCTAACTCTTGCGCTATTTGGATTTTGCAAGCAGAGATTGGGGCGAAGATGGGTAGGATAGTTTCTTCCTAGAGCAGGCCAAAAGAAAACAGGGTCGCTACCTTGATGATGAAAGGTGTGACGCTATAGGTTCTCAATATGATCTATTGCAGCAGTTAAGTTAGAAGATAAATGCTCGCCTGAACTGGAGTGAATTCCTTAGTCTTTGCAGCTTTGGCCCCACAACAGGCTGCATTGCGATAATCACAGCATTCTGCTTTATGATTGACACTAGCTCAACCCCCCAAGCCTGCTGCATCGCGGTATCGATGTACTGAGCCAGTATCAGGATTTCACTCTGCGCTCATGTCTCAGCCAATCCTGGTGGGACATGTTAAGTTGCAACAAGGCTAATCAGTGAGGGCACCCGCATTGTGCGTCATCCCTTGGGGCACCTCACCTCGAACCTTTCGTAACACCATCAATGAGACTCTATCTGCGATCACTTGCTCAGTTTGTTCAAGGTCTGCACTGGAAAGCCTTCATGCTCCGGGGCGTGATTGTGCTGCTATGCCTCGGACTATTGTGGCCTCAATCAGCTTGGGCCAAGGATGTTCCGTCCACCGCACCTACACCTGCCAGTACGGTTAAGCCCTACCTGGACCGCGTCACCGAGCAGGTAACTGAGTTCAAGCTTAAAAACGGACTCAAGTTTATTGTTTTAGAACGCCATCAAGCCCCTGTAATCTCGTTCTTAACCTACGCAGATGTAGGAGGAGCCAATGAGCCAGAGGGGCAAACAGGTGCCGCTCACTTTTTGGAACACTTGGCATTTAAAGGTACGCGTCAAATTGGCACCCGCAACTATGCAGCAGAACGTCCGCTGTTAGATCGCTTGGATCAGATTTTTGTCCAACAGCGGCAAACTCAAAAAACGGGTAACGCTGGACAGGTGACAACACAGCAATCTGAATTTGAGCAAGTAGAAACAGAAGCGCAAAAGTTGGTCATCCAAAATGAGATGGGCCAAATTGTGAACCGAGCAGGTGGCGTAGGACTGAACGCCACCACCTCTGCAGATGCTACCCAATACTTTTATAGTTTTCCGTCCAATAAGCTAGAACTGTGGATGTCGCTAGAGTCGGAACGCTTTTTAGAACCCGTTTTTCGGGAGTTCTATAAAGAGAAAGAGGTGATTCTGGAAGAGCGCCGGATGCGCACGGATAACTCCCCTATGGGCAAGATGGTGGAAGTATTTTTAGAGAAAGCCTTTACGGTTCACCCCTACGGTCGCCCTGTGATTGGATCTGCCCAAGATTTACAAAATTTGTCGCGCCCTGATGTGGAGGCGTTTTTTCAAACCTATTACGGGCCGAATAACTTAACGATGGTGGTTGTGGGGGATGTGAATCCTGCTGAGGTGCAGCGATTGGCAAACCTCTATTTTGGTCGTTATCCTGCTAAGTCTGCTCCACCCAAGGTTTCAGCGGTTGAGCCACCCCAACGGGAAGAACGCACAGTCACCCTTTCCTTGCCGTCCCAGCCTTTTTATTTAGAAGGCTATCATCGTCCTGCCCTCAACCATCCCGATAGTGTCATTTACGATTTAATTGCCAGCCTCATGACGGATGGACGCACCTCTCGTCTCTATCAATCTCTCGTGGAACGGCAGCAGGTGGCGCTGGCGGTGGATGGCCTCAACGGATTTCCTGGGGACAAATATCCTAACTTAATGCTGTTTTATGGGTTAACGGCTCCAGGCCATAGTGTGGATGAGG
>DATNQK010000588.1:0-5655 GCA_036704065.1 Stenomitos sp. | reverse complement strand
CTACGGGATTGCCGTGGTGCGTCAGTTTGAAGTTTTGGGCATTCCTGGGTTGAATTCTGCCGCAGCGATCGCCTGTGCCCGCGACAAGTTGCATTGTTATCAGCGTCTAGCACTTGCTGGATTACCTTTGCCCTCCACAGGGTTTACCTATTCCAGTAGGGATATGGAAACGATCTTTGCGGCTATGCCTTCCCAATCTGTGGTTATGAAAGTTTTGCAGGGCAGCCACGGCATTGGGGTTGTGTTGGCCGAAACCTTGTTGGCGGCAAGAGCCATGTTTGAGGCTTTTCGAGGTGTGGAGGCCGATGTGTTGGTGCAGGCCTGTATCGAAGAATCACGGGGGATGGATTTACGCTGTTTTGTGATTGGCGATCGCGTGGCGGCTGCGATTCAGCGTAAGGGCTTGTCCGGAGAGTTTCGTGCCAACTTGCATCGGGGTGGTATTGCTCAACCTGTACAGGTCACACCAGAAGAAGAGGCGATCGCCATACGTGCTGCTCAAGCCATTGGGCTACAGGTCGCAGGTGTAGACTTGCTGCGTACTCACCAAGGCCCCATGGTCATTGAAGTGAATGCCTCTCCTGGCCTAGAAGGCATTGAAAAAGCGACCCAAACCGACCTCGCTTCAGAAGTTATTTGCTTTTTAGAGCAATTCACTGCTCAATAGCGCTTCTCAAAGCTACTGGACTTAGCTTTGAAGCAAAGAAGATGCTTCCTAATCAGCTCCTCCTTACTTGCCGACTCTAAATGTGTCTATCTGTCAGAGTGCTTCGGCCACTGGAGTTTCTTGCCGAATTAACTTTGCTGCAGCGCGAGCTTCCAAAGGTTTAGAGAAATAAAAACCTTGTCCGTATTGGCAACGATGATCCACTAAAAATTGTAATTGCTCACTGGTTTCTACGCCCTCAGCAACAATATCTAATCCTAAATGCAGCCCCAGATCGATGATTGCTTTGACAATTTCCATGTTGCCTACATCGGCTTCCAGCTGAGAAATAAAGGATCGATCAATCTTTAGTGTGTTGATGGGAAAACGATGCAAGTAACTCAACGAGGAATAGCCTGTCCCAAAGTCGTCTAAAGAGACTTTGATACCTCGCGCTCTGATTTGAGCTAGCGTACTGATGGCAGTAGAAGTTCTTTCAATTAATATATTTTCAGTGAGTTCCATCCTCAATGATTGAGGATCTAAATCTAATTCATCGAGCACTGTATCAATTTCAGAGATTAAATCCGAATTTAAAAAATGCTTCCCCGAAAGATTAATGCTCATGAATAAATCTTTGGTATTGGCAGAGAGTTTCTGCCATTCTTTTAATTGACGACAGGCTTCTCGCAACACCCATAAATCAATCGCAAGAATGAGCCCCGTGTCTTCCGCGACCGGTAGAAAATCAGAGGGCATAATCAAACCTTTGCGGGGGCTTTGCCACCGTACCAGTGCTTCAAATCCGTGAACTTGGTAGGTTTTTAGACAAATAATCGGTTGATAGTAGACGGCCAGTTCTTCGGACTCCAAAGCATTGCGCAGATGGTTTTCCATCTGAAGCTGCATCATCACCTGAGTATGCATGGACGGGTCGAAGACTTCGTAAGAACCGCGCTGTTTACTTTTGGCCCGATACATAGCGGTGTCTGCATCACGCAAAAGCTGTTCTGGGCCTGTGTAATGCTTTTCGCTGAGCACAATCCCAATGCTCACCCCTACATTGACTTTATGGCCGTTGAGGAGGATAGGTTTTTCAATGGCCTGATGAATGCGATGGACCACTTCAATGGCATCGTTCACCTCACTGACTTCTTCAATCAAGACGACAAACTCGTCTCCCCCCAACCGAGCCAGCGAGTCGCCGGCTCTAAGGGACTTGGATAGCCGATTTGCCACAGTCTTGAGTAATTGATCGCCCGCTGCATGACCTAAGCTATCGTTGATCACCTTAAATCGATCTAGGTCTAAGAAAAGAACCGCAAATTTTTTAGGTTCCTGGGGTGAAGAATGATAAGCGTGGCGATGATAACGCTGTAGGGCTTGATGCAGGCGGTCTACAATTAAAGCGCGGTTTGGCAAATTGGTGAGGTTATCGTGCAGCGCATCATGTCGCAGCTTGTCCTCCATCTTTTTGCGCTCGTTTAGCTCTACCTGTGCGTTGCGGTACAGTTCTGCTTGATGAATTGCAATGGCACAGTGATCGGCAACCACCTGCAAGAGAGACATTTCATCTTGCTCCCAAACGCGGTTGCTGTCGCATTGATGAAGGCTAATCGCACCGAGATAGGTATTTTGGTAGAGAAGGGGTGTGATTAAAAAGGACTCAATTAAGCAAGCTTGAGTAATTTGATAAACCTCTGGGGGGAGTGTTTCATCGACCGAGTTGCAAGAGACCTGAATGCCGTGTTTGAGATCTTGTTCGTAATGTAAATGCAGTGCGCAAGGCGGTTCTGCTGAGTCCGGCATGGAAGGCATTTTATAGCCGACACATCTGAGAGATGCTTGGGGGTTCGGACTCGTTTGACTAATTAGGCAGCGGCTGACGCCTAAGGCTTCATGAATAGCTTCTGCCGTAGTTTGCAACATGTCATCAATGACTAGGGTGCCGCGCATGGCTTGAAGAATGCGGCTAATAATTGCTTCTTGCCATGCTTGCTGTTGCATTTTGGCGATCGCACCTTTTTCGCGCCGCTGCGATTCAAATTCTTTGAGGGCCCGTTGCAATACGGTAGGCAGGCGAAACAAACGATCTTTCAAAACATAATCAGTCATGCCAGCTTTAATGCATTCAACGGCAGCTTCCTCCCCTAAACTCCCAGTGATAAGAATAAAAGGAATTTCTTGACCTGATCGTTTTAAAATTTCAAAGGTTCGTAAACCCGTAAAACCTGGCAACCGATAATCTGATAAAACACCATCGTAGTCACGACTACTTAAATGGTTTAAGCAGTCCTGTTCTGTAGAGACTACATCACACGAAAAAGAAATATTTTCTGCTTCAAGTGCCAATCGAATGAGTTCTGCATCTTCTGGAACATCTTCAATGATTAACAAGCGCAGAAGAGGCTCTGAATTTATATTTTCGTTTACCTTATCGTCACCCATAAAACTGATTTGATATTTGCCAATCTGATCAAAAAATATTTTTAAAAAATTTGTTGTTAGCCATTTCTAAACTTAAGTCAAAAAGGATTTTAGGATCTAGAATTTTAGGGCTTAAGGACTTAAGGTTTTGCTTTGAGTTGAAAGATCATATAGGTAATGGGTTATAGATGTATTGGCTGAAAAAATAAACGAAGATCGAATTAATGAATTACCAAAATTATTTTTGATATCTTTTTGAAATTAAAATCGTTGGCAAGAGATACGTTCAGAACTGGCTTAGCATATACGGCCTGGCCTGATGCTAACCTATCCTAAGACATGTCAGCTTCTCTCCCTAGGTAGAGGTTTCCTAAAATATCGTGCTTTGATACGATTCTTAATATTGCAGGTGTGTTATTAACGGTAAGCATTGAGAATATGAAAATTCTCTGTTGAAAGAATTTGTGGATATAGTTTTATGTATCTATACTTGTGAAAGTCTTGTTTGATGTAATGGATTTTTAGTAACAAATTTCCTAGTTGTGTTAAACACGAGACAGATTTTGTGGAAATTAACTACGAGGACAAGGGGACTTGGTTTAATAACATCCAGTAAAGTCCAACCTGTCGCGAGACCTCAACAAACTGGTGAAAATCGAGCGGCTTCACAATATAGCTATTTACCCCAAGGTCGTAACAGGCTTGTAGGTCTTGACTCTCAACCGAAGAGGTCATAACGACAACCACTAAGTTTTGCGTACGAGGATGGTTGCGGATTGCCTTTAGTACCTGGATGCCATTGATCTTAGGCAGCTTCAGATCCAGTAGGACTAGACGGGGGATGGGTTGGATTGAAGGTTGATCGTCACGGCCTATGAGGTAGTGAAGGGCTTCTTCGCCATCTCGAACAACGCGCATATGGTTGACAAAGTTATAGTTGTCTAGCGCGAGTTGAATCAGCTCCACATCGTTAGGATCGTCTTCAACCAATAAAATATCTACTGGATCATGAATTGGCATGAGTCTCATTTTGAGGTTGCGCAAGAGAGCGAGCTTAAATCTCAGGACTTGTCCATTTAAGAACTCAATGGAATCATATCGTCTTGATTATTGAAGTTGACATAGAAGGTTGCACCTTCATTTAACTTCGCTTCCGCCCAAATTGTACCGCCATGTCGCTGTACGATGCGTTGTACAATCGCCAAACCGATCCCCAGACCTTCAAACTCTGACTGAGAATGTAAGCGCTGAAACGCGCCGAACAGTTTATCAGCATATTCCATCTGGAATCCAGCACCATTGTCTTTGACCCAAATCGTGCCATCTGATGTGCTATCGATTTCAATGCGAGGGTTGGGTGAATTGCGGCTGAATTTCGTTGCGTTTTCAATTAGATTGCGAAATACCTGTTGTAGGAGTGTTGCATCTCCCATCACCGCAGGCAGGTTGCCGATGGCAAATTCTACAGGGGTAGATGTTTCGGTTCCTTCTAGTTGTGTAAGGGCGATCGCCTCTTCCACCAGTTCTCGTATCGATACTTGTTGCCAGTTCATGGGGCGTCGTCCCAGCCGTGAGAGAGAAAGTAAACCATCAATTAACTGCCCCATCTTCTGGCTGCTGTTGTGAATCACGTTGAGATAGTGAACCACCTTGGGATTATCTAAGGCACCTTGCTGTTCTAGTTGTTGATGCAGCGCATTCACAAACCCGCTCATGTGCCGTAGAGGGGCGCGTAGGTCATGGGAGACTGAATAGGAGAACGATTCCAACTCTCGGTTGGTAGCGGCAAGCTGAGCCGCAGTTTTCTGAATCGTGAACTCAGCCTGCTTGCGCTCAGTAATGTCGTAGTTAATCCCAGCCATGCGTTGGGGTTCGCCTTGACTGTTGCGTTGCACCAAGGCAGAAGCCTGGATAAAGCGAATGTTGCCATCTGGGCGGATAATGCGAAATTGCAGGTCATAGTCTTTTTGGCCCTCAAGGGCTTGCTGAATAGCAGCTTCCGTTGCCGTTCGATCCTCTGGGTGAAGGCAGGTCGTCCAGGCTTCATAAACACTACCAAACTGATCGCGGGTGATGCCGTACATCTCCAGCATGCGATCATCCCATTCCAAGGTGTTTTCTGGAATGTTCCAATCCCAGATGCCAATTGCACCGGATTTAATGGCCAATGCAAGGCGATCCGAAAGATTGCGTAATTGAGATTCGACGCGTTTGCGATCGCTAATGTCAGTCACTCTGACGAGATTGAGCGTATTATCTGCGACCATAATCGGTTTAGCGGCAATGTTGCCCCAAAACGGATGTTCTTGCAGCGTCAAATATTCTAATTCTCGACTCCAAACGCCCTTGCTGTGAACCTCTGCCGCAACGTTGTTAAATTCTGGATCAGAGGACTGTTGTCGCCTGAGGGTATTTTCTCGCAGGCCAATGAGTGCCTCACGTGCTGGAGCCTCAAATAGCTCCACCGCTCGCCAATTGCAGTCTAATATTTGTCGAGTTTCTGGATCGACTAAAAATAGGGCATCGGAGAGTTCGTTAAAGATTGCTTCTCGTAATTGTTGGCTACGAAACAGTTCCGCTTC
>DATNQK010000587.1:0-2336 GCA_036704065.1 Stenomitos sp. | reverse complement strand
TTTTTCTGAATAGCAACCATTAAGGATGACACAGCGGATCTCAGAAAAGAGTTCAAATAATCCAGCTAACGCCGCAGAACTCACTTCTATTGGATTGCCGCTATTATCCTCAAAAATAAGTCCCGATTGATGTTTCGCATTTCCCGCAAAGTGGACAAATTGGGGTGATTCTTCTAAAAGTGCTCGCTGGATATCTCGGGGACGAACCGCTGACTTTGACTTCAGACTATATCGATCTCTGTGCTTGGCTTGTCGCAGACCGCTTTCAATTTCCCTGAACTCCCGATCACGCCGCTGTAATCCATCAGGAGCACTTGCCAAAAACAGAATGATTTCTGGTTGTGGTGATGAGCTTTGTGACTGATCGGGATTTAACTTTGTCCGCTCCCCCTCGGACGGCTCCAGTCATGTTTTATGAATCGTTATGTTCTGCGCTTGGTAAACCTCGCCCCCTTCAACCTTAGTTTGCCAACCCTGGGCATTGTCATAGATATTTTGAGTCATGGAGCTTTGGTCTAACAGTTTGCCAGCATTAATTTCCTGGGCGATCGCTTGCACCTGTCCCGCAAATTCTTGATCCAACATCTCCACGCCGAGCAACGTCGCTACTGTGTCAATGCCATGCTGTTCCCCTGCTTTCGCTTGCTCTAATGCCTGCTCTGCTACTGGATGTCTTCCCCTTAACCGATTCCAAATTAGCTCTCGCAATTGCCCCATTTTGGCGATCGCTTCTGCTGTAAACTTCTTGGCTAACTCTCCAGCACCAGACTTGATAAACTCTTCAAAGGCAAGACGCGCGATCGCACTCGCGGTTAGGGTTGTGATTGGGTCTGCCATAGGTGGACACATCCGAACAGTTAGAATCCAGTTTGGCTCAAACTTATTTTTCTCTGGGCAATCTTTATTATTGGTTTATCAATCCGAGTCGTGCCTATACTCTAATATTCGCGTACCACAGTCATAACAACATGGATAATCGGATTAACCTCACATAGGTAGGCAAAATCTCAAGTTACCCTTAAATAGCGTTGTCTTGGTTTGCGATGAACAGTCCTCGTCTCGATAAGGTGTAGGTGTTATGGTGTCATTCCAGTCCCCGACAGCGGTTCCCGAAGTGCGCCTGGTTGCGTTAGGGGCCACAACAGCACTGCAACAGTCGGTTCCAGTGGGCAACCTGCGCTCACAGCGCATTGAGCAGTTTTTAGGCACCCGTAACCTAGCATCCAATACCCAGCGAAATTACGAGCGTCAGCTTCGTGTGTTCTTGGACTGGGTGGATAAAGATTGGCACATGGTGACACTGAATGACCTGAAGAACTATAAGGCGCATTTGGAGCACCAGGGATTAGGACTCAGTACCATTGGTGCTTACTTAACGGCCTTGAAAAGCTTTTATACCTGGATGGTCAAAGCTGGATATATGGACAAGAGTCCGGCAGCAGCCCTAGAAATACCCTCAACACCGGAGGGCGAGGGCAAAAATTTAGAAGCCCACATGGTAAGGGCATTATTCGATGCTTTACCTGAAGTGGGAGCAGCAGCGGCACGCGATCGCGCCATTCTTTGCCTGTTGATTCGGGTGGGCCTACGTGCTGAAGAAGTATCAGCGCTCGATGTGGGCCACTACAACGGGGTAGAAATCAATGTGCGCCGAGCGAAGCATCAGTCAGTGGGCCTAGTGCCTGTGGATCAAGAAACCCATGAGGCATTGTTGGACTACCTCACGGTGCGGTGGATGGAGTCGCAGGAAACCCTAAGCTCAGATGCGCCTCTGTTTGTCTCCTATAGCCCCCGAAATAAGGGTGAGCGGCTCAGTTATGAGGGGATTTACAAACTGGTCAAGGCATTGGCGAAACGAGCGGGATTGGAGCATATTCACCCACACCGAGGCCGACACACCTTTATCGCCAACATGGTTGAAAACGGAGTGGATGCATACCTGGCAATGGAGTTATCGAGACAGCGATCGCTCAAGGCATATCAGACGTATTCCAAGAAGGTAAGGTATCAAGCAGCGAAGACAGCGTTTCTCAAGGGCAAGGGTGAACCGGAACGCACGCCAATGAATTTAGAGGATTTGCTGCGATCTAGAAAGTGAAGAGGAGACATACCTCTAGAAAACACTTAGGCATAAGCACAGACAGCCTCTTCAGAATTTTGGGATGAGACCAAGTTATCGGCAGTAAATACACGACCTACCCTTGACTTACGAATAACGTTATTCGTATATTGTGGTGTGCTCTGACAATCAACAGTTTTTTGCAAAATAAATCGTTCCACGGTGAACCTCGGTACCATCATCAATAACGAAGAAGTTCCATGATCATTGCGATCGC
>DATNQK010000586.1:0-16909 GCA_036704065.1 Stenomitos sp. | reverse complement strand
TGAACGCCTCAATAGTTTCTCTAATTCTTCTTTCTCAGACTCACTCAATATGATGGGTACTGCTGACAGTTGGGGCATCGCTTTGAAGCCTCAAACCTTGTACCTCTATATAGTAGGTAAACTTATGCCAAGCTGTACTAGCAATAGTTTACTAAATTTTAAAATTGGCTTATATATTAAAATCTATAAGATCCTAAAATTTTAGAAGCATCAAAACTATAACCACACAGACTAGAATGGTTATTTGGGTTTATCAAACAAATAGAAACTTATCACCAAGTATACTAAATCTTATTTTAATAAATACATGTTATTCATAAAAATATTAGTTTTAATATTATTGATTGTGTCTATTCTCTTCGCATTCATATTTTTTAATTTATATAATTTTCTCGCCAAAAATTCTCCGATAATCGCCGATGTAGATGTATTAGTCGTTGAAGGATGGCTACCAGACTATGCAATTGAGGCAGCAATGAAAGAATTTCAAGTGGGGAACTATAAAAAAATAATAACAATTGGCAGCAACTTGCCAAGGGGTTCGCATTTATCCAATTATAAAACCTTTGCAAGCTTAGCTGGAGCAACCCTAGTAACTCTAGGATTAGACCCAGAAAAACTTTTGATCGTCTCTACTAGTTATGTACCAGAATGCCGAACACAAAATGCTGCGAACGGACTAAAAGATCACCTAGCAAATACAGACAATTCAATTCAGTCAATCAATGTTTTTACCCTTGGCCCCCATGCACGTAGAACATGGTTGGTATTTCGTAAAGTCTTTCCACCCCAAACACAGGTAGGAATTATTGCAGCAGAACCATTTGGCTATGACCCCGAGCGCTGGTGGCAAACAAGTGAAGGAGTACGAACAGTTGTTGGGGAATTTATTGCATACTTATATCAAAAAGTATCGCTTTAATTGAATTCAGATCTTCTTCTGGCAATACACATAATAGATTGTGCAGCTTCAGGCGTATCGGGATCAATGCCCGATAATCGCTGCACAAGACGCCTTTTCCAAGACATGCGACCAAATTGACCTTGCAAAACTTCAGCTCCCAAATCATGATTGTGTGGAAATAGATTAACTTCAAATCCAAGGGGTTCAAGAATTTGATAGTAAAGTTCTGCGGTAATACCATCCCCTGGATTGCGATTATGGGTTTCAGTTGCCATACGTGCTTCCCGCAGTTCTAACGGAATATAGTAATTACTATGAATAAGCCAGTACAAAATAAAGCGTATTTTGTGCAGAAAGAAACCAACCCCATTCAGATTCAGTGCCGCTGCTTGGCTATCTTTATCCGTAACTAATAATCCTCCAGGCTTAACCAAGCGTGCTGCTTCCGATAAAACTTTACTCATATCGTCGCAGTGATGAAGGGTTGCGTTGGCTACAACTAAATCAGCACAGCAATCTTTTAAAGGTAAATTTTGCGCATCGGCAAGAAGCGGAGTATATCCAACTTCTTGCGCCATTTTCAGGGCTCCTGGCGAGATATCGACACCGATCAAAACTTTGGGAGAGCCTCCAACTGTAGCAAATATATTTCCAGGTCCACATCCAATATCAACAACAACTTTGTCATCCCAACTACCTGTAGCGGCTTGCCAGCGGTCACGAAATTTGTCATGTCGATGACTTGTCATAAAATATTCTTTGCCCCATTCGGGATGTCCAAAGAAATAACTGTTTGCTTCCATACCTGAACTCATGTAAGGTATCTCGCACACAAAAAGATTATCTGCATTAAGAGAAATAGCCGATGTAGAGGAAAGATAGGGTTCCAAGACAGCAACTGAATTGCATTTTATCTGCATAGTATTACTCCTTCTTGACAAGAGAAGATAAATTTTAATTTCACTGAATATAGAGAAACCAAGAAACTATTAATTTTCTTAATATTTTTGTTGAACCATTAAATAATATAGAGTGTAATTTTTCAATTACAATAACCTATGTCAGGCGGAATAGAGATAAAATTTGGCCTACTGGGAAAGGCTTCCAGCCTTCTTCAACCTCACGATCTACGTAGCATTTCCATAAATCAATCAAACACAATTATCATCACAACAAAGGTCTATAAAACTTTTATAAATCTTTTGCTTTTCTTTTTTAAATTTATCTGTATATTTTTAGTTATTTTTATCTTTGCTAGAAGTATTTTATTTCTTCAATATCGCTATCGTACAAAAATCCTTCCAAAGTAGGATCTTTAAAGACACAATTATTAACACTAACCATTATTTCATTATATTTGTCCTAGTTTTCGCAAGATTTGATTTGTCCTCCTCAGGCCACTACTTTGATGATATTAAGTTGAAATAGCAAGCCTCGAGGTATCGAGAAAAACTGTACAGTCAATAAAGTTAGTGTCAGAGTTTTCTTCAATCTCTCTTTTTGACCCTTGAGCTTTAAGAACGGCACGTAAAACCCACAGACTGCCAGGATTTATACGAACGAATTCAGTTCAATAGCTTTGCCATAGTTAGTCGCACCCTCAGGAGTACCGTCAGTGGCACCCACATCACCTAGGCTACACCAAACATAGTGATGTGATTTCAGCTCAGAAACTTTTGAAAATCAGTGATTGAACGTAGAAGATCCCTTAGGTGACGTCGAAGAATACTACGACTGTAAAAGGCATCAGCAAACTGGGGTCTAGCTCGATAGCTTTGTCAAAATCAGTGATCGCACTCTGCAAATCTTTCAGTTCGCTTTTTGCAATACCAAGGTTGTAATAAAGCGTCAAATGATCAAGAGGCTTTACCTCAGTCGTTGTTGCAAAAAGGTATGGCGCGCTTGATGTTGAGTCTGCTTTACAGCAAGGCCAATCGCTCTCTGTGGCCCTACGATAATCGCCAATTTTTGCGCTCGGGTTAATCCGGTGTAGATAAGATTCCGGTTGAGCATCCTGCTGTGCTGCATAAATAGCGGCAGAATGACCACTGGATACTCGCTGCCTTGAGACTTATGAATGGTTGTCGCCCATGCCAAATCAATTTCATTAAGGTCTGGTCGGTCATACACGACCTCTTTACGGTCAAAGCACACGGTTATTTCCTGCGCTTCTAGGTCAATCGATACCACAACCCCGAGGTCGCCATTGAACACTTCCCGGTTGTAGTCGTTCACTTTCTGCATGACGCGATCGCCAACTCTCAAGGTTGTATTGCCTCGGATCAGTTCCGCTTTGCCGGGATGTGGCGCATTTAAAAGGGTTTGCAACACTGTGTTGAGGTTGCGTGTTCCCACCTCGCCCCGTGTCATCGGGCAAAGTACCTGTACCTCTTTAGTAGGGTCAAACCCAAGGGATGGAATGAACGACTCAACCAAGTTGCCAATGGAGTGAACCCCCGCTTGTGGGTCTTCAATACTCCACCAAAGACAATCGCTTTGAGGTAGAGAACTGACGTGCTCCAGTTGAGGAAATTGGCCTTGGTTAATGCGGTGGGCATTGCTGACAATTTGGCTGGCGGCTGCTTGCCGAAATATTTCCGTTAATTGCACCACTGGAATAGAACCTGAGGCAATCAGATCACCCAGTAGATTGCCAGGGCCAATACTAGGCAACTGAGCCACATCCCCCACCAACAACAGTTGGCAATCAGAGGCGATCGCCTGAATTAAGGCATACCCTAAAAACACATCCATCATGGACGCTTCATCAACAATCACCCCATTAACAGGCAATGGATTGTCCTGATCGCGCTTGAATTTCATTGTTTTAGGGTCAAACTCTAACAGGCGATGTAAGGTCTTTGCCTCCTGCCCCGTTGTCTCGCTTAAGCGTTGGGCTGCACGTCCAGTAGGGGATGCTAGGGCAATCGTTTTGCCCATCGCCTTCCATAGGGCCACGATGGAGCGAGTCGTAAAGGTCTTGCCTGTCCCAGGGCCTCCTGTCAAAATTAAAACTCGGTTGCCAGCCGACAACTCAACGGCCTCACGTTGAATCGGAGATAAGGCGAGTCCGGTCTGTGCCGTGAAGCGATCCACCCAACGCCGCACTCGTTCCAAATCAACGGTGACAGGGTTCAAGAGCAATTGTCGTAGGCGCGCAGCCAGAGAATACTCTGCCCGAAAATATTGCGGCGCGTAGTAGAGCAGTTGTCCTTCGTAAGCGCCTGTACCGTATTCTCCGACCAGTTGCCCATCATTAATCAGGGTCTGAAGACACCGCGCAATCTGATCCGGTTGCGGTTGATAGTTCTTGAGTACCAGAGAGCGTCTAGTGCGCTCAATCAGGTCGGGTTGAGGTAAAAAGCAATGCCCTTCCTCCGCTGCTGCGCTTAAGCTGTGCAAAATGCTACTCCGGTAGCGTGACTCAGAATGAGGTGGGATGCCAATATTACGGGCGATCGCATCTGCCGTCGCAAAACCAATCCCATAAACATCGGAGGCAAGCCGATAGGGATTCTCAGTCACAATGGCGATCGCCTCTTCTCCATAGAGCTGATAAATTTTCACAGCATAGGCAGTCGAAACACCCTGCGCTTGGAGAAACAAAATAACGGATTTGATCTCCTTTTGAGTTTGCCAAGCCGCCTGGATCAGTTGCACCCGCGTTTTAGAAATCCCAGGCACTTCATAGAGGCGTTCTGCTTGGTTTTCAACGATATCGAGTGTCTCTAAGCCAAAATGAGCCACTATGCGTTGAGCCGTAACGGGGCCAACCCCCTTAATTAACCCACTGCCTAAGTATTTTTCGATGCCTTTAAGGGTGGTGGGTTTTGTTTCGCAGTAAGCACTGACTTGAAACTGTACGCCAAACTTGGGATGTTCTCGCCACATGCCCTGCAATTGCAGCATCTGCCCAACTTGAATCGAGGCAAAATTGCCCACAATCGTAATTGGGTTTTGTGCATGGGGTTGTTTCAGACGGGCGACTGTATATCCACTGTCTACAGCATGATAGGTCAGCCGTTCTACAACACCCTGAATTTCCTCAAGGGGGGTCGAAGATTGTGCTGCATTTTCTGCTGTCGCCATCTTGCATAAATATGACTTGTTGCGATGCAATCTTAACGGTTTTTGAACCGCTCTTTGAAAGCCCATGAATTGAGGTGAAATTATCCAATCTGATAGGTTGTAGAGAACTCTACCTATTTTTAGCTGATGAACCTAATTCTTTTTATCGTCGGCATTCTAGTCTTTGCCCTAGCATTTTGGATCAGCCGCCAACTTCAAAGTGGATCCCCTAAGCGCTCCACTTCTGGGCGGTCTTCTCAATCTAGCGTCAATCAAAATTCTTTTCAGCCCCTATCACCACAACAACGCCTAGAAATGGAGGCTTTAGTGCGGCAGGGCAAGAAAATAGAAGCCATTAAACAGGTTCGTCAATTCACTGGGCTCGGATTAAAGGAGGCCCGTGACTTCATCGAAGACCTAGAACAGAACCCAAATGCTGCTTTGTCACCCCAACCTTCCAGGGCAATTTCGCCTGAGGTTGCGCAAGAGGTGGAAGCATTAATTGCCAACAATCAACTCATCACAGCCGTGAAAGTGATTCGGTCTCACACGGGTTGGGGCTTAAAAGAAGCAAAAGAATACCTAGATCGAATCCAATCCCAGAGCAATGATAAATAACAATCTATTTGCTCTATATTCGTTCGACTTATACTTTTTTAGGCCAAGTAAAAAAGAAAGTTGAACCTCTGCCTAAGCAAGATTCCAAACGAATCGAGCCATGTTCACCGTCTATAATTTTTTTAACAATACTCAAACCAATTCCTGAACTCTCAGTATTTTTTTGCTGGTTTAAGGCTTGAAAAATCATAAAGATTCGGCTGTGCTGTTCAGGAGGAATACCTGGCCCATCATCAGCTACAGCGAATTCATAATAGTCTCCTTGCTCATGAACTGAAATACAAATCCGCCCCTCTGACCGATGATGATGCAAGATGGCATTGCCAATGAGATTTGAGAATACTTGCGATAGCAGTAGACGCTTAGCCCGGAAGGTCGGCATATCTGGTGCAATGGTAATCTCAAAGTTGGAAGGAGGAGCCAGGGAATCGATAATCTCCGTTAACAGCTGCCCCACTGCAACTTGCTCGACAGGCACTTGAGTACGTCCAATCCGGGAGTAGTCCAGCAGGCCGCTGATCATCGCTTCCATGCGGTGAACTCGGGAGCGTAACAGTAACATTTGCTGTGGAATGGTCTCCATGTGGGCTTCGGCTAGGTCGTCTTCAATCCACTGTGAAAGGTTGGCAATGGCCCGCAATGGGGCTTTGAGATCGTGAGACACAATATGCACAAAGCGATCTAGCTCCTGATTGCGCTCTTCCATGAGGGTGGCAGCTTGAGCCAGTAAACTGTTCAGGTTATACAGTTCTGCAGCGCGTGCTTCTAGGGCCGCTTGCGCTTGCTTGCGATCGCTAACATCAGCCATCAAAATCGCAATGCCATCGGTTGTAGGATAAACGCGATGTTCGACCCAACAATCGGGTTTAGGGTAGTAAAACTCAAAGTGAACTTCAACTTTTTCATGCATGGCATGGTGCAGTTGATCATAAATGTCTGTACCAACCACTTCTGGGAAAAGATCCCAAATCTTCTGGCCCACAACACTCCCACAGTTCAACTTCAAAATTTCCCGCAATCGACGATTGACATAGGTATAGCGCCAGCGTCGGTTAATCATCACAAAGCCATCGCGCAGACTGGACATCAGTTGGTTAAGGTTAGTCCTTGCCATCTGAGTTTCGGCTTCAAGGGCTTGTTCGCGTTCGCGAGCCATACGGCGTAGCTGGGCAAGCTTCAGGGTTGCCTCTACCCGTGCCTTGAGTTCGCGGGCAGAGAAAGGCTTAATCAAATAATCGTCTGCTCCAGCCTTGAGTCCTTCAATGCGGGCTTCTTCACCTGCACGAGCCGATAGTAAAACCACTGGAACTTCTAACGTCTTGGCATTGCTCCGAATCTGTCGCAATAGCTCAAAGCCATCCATAATCGGCATCATGATGTCAGAGATTAACAGATCGGGAGGATTGTTCTGCACCACCTGGAGCGCGATCATCCCATCCGCAACCGCCTCAACTCGATACTGAGCACCCAACAAGCGCTGAATGTAATCTCGCATGTCGGCATTATCATCAGCCAGCACAATCCTTGGGAGTGAGGGAGAAACACCAGCGGAACTGGGCTCAGAATGTGAACTTCCTATTTCAGAATCTAGATCCACAGTAGGGCTGAAACCTGAGAAAGCAGATCCGCCATTGGGTAGCCAGCGTTGTGCTTCTACAACATAGGGAGCAATATCTGGCCTCTTAGAAGTAGGCGTATTGCTAACAGCAACTTGCTCTCGGGGCAAGTGACTAAACCCTGTAGGAATTGAGAGTGTAAAACAACTCCCTTTCCCTACCGTACTAGTGACATGGATACTGCCACCATGCAACTGAACCAGTTCTTGCACCAGCGATAATCCAATCCCAGACCCTTCAAAGCTCCGTCCTTGAGACTGTTCAACTCGATGGAATCGGTCGAACAAATGGGACATTTCTGCGGCGGGAATGCCTACCCCTGTATCGATCACAGAAAGCTCAATCTGTGTTTCGCGCCAGTACTGTTGTACTGTAATGGAGCCGGAAAATGTGAACTTAAAGGCATTGGACAACAAGTTCAGAACAATTTTTTCCCACATGTCCTGATCGACATAGGCCGCTTCAGGCAAGGGGGGACAATCTACAATTAAGCGCAATCCTGCTTGTTCGACCAAGGACCGAAAAGCACTGGCCAGTTCTGAGGTATAGGTTGCCAGATCGGTTGGTTTGTATAGGGCCTGCATCCGCCCAGCCTCAATTCGTGCAAAATCGAGAAGGGCATTCACCAGCTTTTGTAAACGTAAGCCGTTGCGCTGTAGTAGTTCCAGTTGCTCTTGTTCTTCTGGCTCCAACCGCCCAGCGAGGGAAGCAGACAGATCTTCTAGCGGACCCAGAATTAATGTTAGGGGGGTGCGAAATTCGTGAGAAATATTGGTAAAGAATAAAGTTTTTGCACGGTCTAATTCGGCCAAGGCCTCGGCACGCTTGCGCTCTTCCTCATAGGCATTGGCATTGGCAATACTGGCAGAAATCTGCCCTGAAACCAGCTCAATAAAACTTTGATAATGGTCGTCCCATAGCCGTAAGGGGTTTAAGCCTGCCACTAGAATGCCAGATCTCCCCATCGAGCCGGAAGGAGAGATATGAGCCACTACTGCCTGCTTCAGAATCCGATCCCATTTACCTCTAGGCAACTCGCCAAATCGTGTAGCCAAATCCGAAACCAGAACCAATTTCTGCGTTTGTATCACTTGAGCAAAAGGCCAGATGTGCTCTCCATCGAAATGGACGGTATGGGGAACAGCAGGGTGACTAGGGTCAATGCCACTGGTGCCGGCTAACGTCGCAAGCTGTTGCGTGGCATCGACCAGATAAATCATGGCAAAGGGAAAATCGTAGAGATTGGTTTCTAGACATTTCGCACTGAGGGTACAAGCTTCGTCAAAGGTACGTGCGTCTGCTGTTTTGGCTGCCAATTCCTGCAATAGTGCAAGCTGACGCGCTCCAATAATGCGCTGTGTTTCATCGGTATTAGCGCAAATAATACCTGCTGGATTACCTTGTTCGTCAGGAATCGGGCTGTAGGAGAAGGTGTAGTAGGTTTCTTCTGGATAGCCGTTGCGCTCCATTACCAGTAACGTCGATTCGTCATAGGTGCCCTCATTGTTAAGCATGGCGTACTCAACCCGTGGCCCCACTTCATCCCAAATTTCATGCCAGACTTCAGAGCCAGGCCGTGCAAACATAGCAGGATGTTTACCACCCAAGATGGGAATGTAAGAATCGTTATAGAGATTGAGCAGTTCTTTACCCCACCAAACCCACATCGGTTGGCTAGAGGTGAGCATAATACGAACGGCTGTTTTCAGACTTTGCGACCAAGTTTCGACGGCACCCAACGATGTTTTCGACCAATCGCAAGCTCGCATCCGCTGAGCCATTTCACTATTGCCTGAAAACAGTTGCTGAGTTTGCCAATCTCTCATGCTAATAGTCTCCCTTGCCACTTCCTGTTCAAACTGTGCGGCACAAGGGAAAGTCGCATCGCTGTTTTGCGTACCGAACTAGGGCTGCTAGGTTTGATGGCGCTTAATGAGTCGCTAGTGAAATTGTTTTTACTTTTTAGATATACAGATTTAGGTATAGCAGACAAAGTAGTGTGTTTTGTCTTCCTAAAGAGGTAGAAAGGATTGGGTTTTGTTTATATGGGGTGCGATCGCAAACGCTTCTTTTTACTCCTCCAACCCATCAACACCATAGAGCAAACATTTTGCTTACAAACGAAGGGACTCAAGCTGACTTTGACTTTAGTCAGACTTTAGAGCGATTTATTTTACTCTTCTTCAAGCCCTTACTTTAGTTACTTTTGCACCTGAAGTGATGGCGTTAATATTCAGTTTTTATTACTTTTTATCAACGGAGTAACTTATGCCCTATCAACAGGTTCAAGATCTCCCCGACTCTGTCAAAACTCACTTACCTCACCATGCCCAAGAAATATTTCTTGCTGAATTTAATCACGCCCTAGACGAATACAAAGAAGAAGAACGAGCCTTTCGCGTCGCATGGGCAGCCGTAAAACGCGATTATGCCAAAGGTGAAGATGGACAGTGGTACAAAAAGCAAGACTAACCCCTCAACCACAGCGGCTCGATAGGCCAAACGCAGGTTTTGGATATATCACAACCACTCTTTGCCGTTGCCCTACAGTACCGACTCAAGGGCCTGCTGAAGTCCTAAGGTGGCTTGGGGATAACTATAGCGTTCAATACGCTGGCGACTAGCAGCACCCCAAACTGCCAACTGTTGCGGGTCGGCGAAGGCTTGTTGCAATGCCCCCTTGAGTGCAGTTATATCGCCAGCGGGAAACACTAAACCGTTTTCACCAGGTGTAATCAGATCTTCCGCGCAGCCGACGTGACTACTCGCCAAAATCGCTTTACCCAAACACATCGCTTCGTTAATGATTAACCCCCAGGTTTCGCCTGAGCCATAACTGGGTAAAACCAGTAAATCGGCGATCGCCAAGGTACGGGGCATCTGACTCTGGTTTTGAAAGGGTGCAAAATAAATAGAAGGGTGAGCGGCAGCTTGTGATCGCAATGTTTCTTCTAGTTCACCGGCCCCAACGAACAATAGCGATACATTCGTAAGTTGCGCCTGCACAAATGCATTCAATAAATCCAGAGGGCGTTTTTTCGCAATAAACTTGCCTGCAAATAGGATGACACGATGGTCAGCCGGAATATTTAGAGACTGCTTCCAAACTTGAGCCTCCGCAGTCGCACTTGCCGCTAAACCCATAAATCGCGAATTGTCTACGCTATGAGGCGAGAAGAAAAGACGATGAGCCGGCACACCATGAACTCGGAAATATTCGTAATTTGCCTTGCCCACATAAAGACATGCTGCAAACCGACGATAAATTTGTGTAATCCAAGCTTGCCTTGCCCATGCCTTTAAACCTTGAGGTGGCACCAGGCAATGGGAATCACCGCGAAACAGGAATGGACACTGATTCCAGCTCCACAGAAGCTGATAGAGGCTGGCATAGTTGTAAACCATGCAGAGCACAGCATCAGGCTCGTATGCAGCAAGCCGTTGTGACAAGGTAGGATTTTGCAGCCCCCAAAAGTGAGAAGTCCCAGGACGTTTGCTGATATTCGGCACAAATTCAGAGGCATAGCCTTCTAGCAGCGGAATATCCCATTGGATAGCCTGGCGAAATCCTGGATCGACGGTATCTTGGATACCAAAATCCCAGAGATAAAAAACGCGCAGGTCGAGATCCGGTTCTTGGGTTAAGTGCCGAAACCAGGGTGCATAGTATTGAATGGGGTGAGAGGCAACAATAGCAAGCTTCGGCATGGGCTTTCCTAGAAGGATTGGCAAAAGGTTTAGGCTGATGTCACAGCAGGTCTAGATTTGGTCACGCGTTGGCGCTTCATGAACACAACCCGGATTCCTACGATGGGCATCGAAGACTGGAATAGTGATGCTGCATAGACCCCAGCCGTCCATTCTGTAGAAGCCAACGCCATACTCATCACCAAAATGCAGTAAAGGGTTGCAAAGGAAAATGCAGGCTTATCAATCGCCATGCGTGTCACTAATCCATAAAATGCCCCTAAAATGCCCCCAATCAATACGCAGCCAAAATAACCGAAGTTTGCATAGGCTTCTGGCAACAGTCCCCAGGCAATCGTCGTTCTGAGCGTATCTTGGTAGGTCTGGCGTTTGATATGGACATTGAGCATGTGCGTCCCTTCATGGCTGCGGATCTTATTGGCCACCAAAAAGCGCGGCATCAAGAGTTGTGGGATGATCCCATAAGTTGCGCCACCAACATAAGGAAAAGGTTCAGGAATTTTTTCTTGCGCCATCATCAGCATGTGAATCACGCTGGAACGTTCCACAAAGGATTCTTTTTCCGCTTTCTTCTTTTCCCATCGTGGTTGTTCCTTATGCCCTAGATTCTCGATGGCATGACTGCCCCACTCTTGAAACCAAGCAGGATATTCCCACGGCTGCACATAATGCGCTGGCCCACCACTCATATACCTCTCACGCATTTCGTGTTTGCCGTAGTGGAGAGGCAAGAGAATAATGAGTCCCATGAGCAGCGGTAGCGTGGGCAATTTGCGTCCGCCAATTAAGTAGGCCACAACCGAGAGCAAGAACAAGGTAAGCGCCGTTTTCAGAATGAGAGTGGCAGCAGAGCTGAGAATATCTGCTGACAGACAGAAAAGGAAAAGACGGGCTTTACTGGGCGGGAGAGCGCCTTGTCCTGTACGATAGGCCACCACGAAGACCCCTAAAAAACTGAGGCCCAAAACAATCCCCCGCACCAGGGTAAACAGATTATCGGGGATACCTTTCCACCCACCCATCGAATACATATTCAGTAAGGCGGCAACGCCTACCATTACCGTAAAAAAGGTATCTGCCGATTCAGCATTGAGGGAGAAAAAGGGTTTTTCACGTTTCGGCACACCCTGCACCATCGGATACCAAACAATGGTGCCACTCACCAAAAATAAAACAGTACTTAAGGCGGCTTGGAGGTGTTGTGTGGAACTATATTTCAGGACGTTAGGATTTTCGCTAAGCAGGGGTAAGCAAAAAGTCCACAGGTAGGTCAGGGCGAAAAAGGGAAAGACAGGAATACCTTTCACCTTGTCCGCACACCATAAATAAAACGGATACATACAGGCTGCACCAATCAGCAAACACCCAACTGCGGTACGAGGCGGAACGTGCAGCAGTGCTTTCCCATTGCCCGCCAGTAAAAGTGCAATGAGAATCCAAAACAGCGTGGTGATTGATTTTTTTTTCGCGGCAGCCATGCAGATAAGGGTGTCCTGCGCGAAGAAGGGCTCAACGGTGCATACACCTACAGTGTTCCCTCGCCAAGGGGACATCTCAACAAATCAACATGGAAAATTGGGTCACTCTACCCGCGCTCACAGCCTACCAAGCGGAGAATGGTGACACCCTACTATTTTTAATCAGCCGTGATTACGCGCCTCATTCATCTTTGTGAAGGTCTTGCTCGCGCAAGATATCACCATATGACTGCGATAAATCTGTAGGGGTGGGACTTGATGCTTAGATATTAGAGCTGAAAGCCAAAATAACTTAAAAAAATGAATAGAGACCGTAAGACTTCGGCGCAACCAAGCGCAACCGCGAGGGTGGTGAAGCTCAAAAGTGCAGGCAAAGAGCTTCAGTCGATTCAACTTTAAACTTCAGGGCGAGGACAGAACGAAGGAGGCCTTCATTTTTTCTGTCCTCGCTAGACCAAAACATTTACCCTCTCGACAAGAAGACGTTCTACAAGTGGATGGGCAATTGTGCCAATAAGGTTTGGATAGGCTCTGTGACGTACTGTGCAACGAAAGTTTGAGTGACAGGTAGACTGTCCAGGGTCATCCCCAAACACAACATCATCATGTAGAGGATGGAAAACTTAAACACAGACCGTGCGACAGCCTTATCTTCGGGGGATTGAATCAGTTCCAGTGCCTTTTTAATAAACACAAGACCTAAACCAGTGGCGATCGCCCCATAAAGCGCACCGGAGGCTTTACATGGATAAATGAGCAACAACGATACTGGCAATAGCGCAATGGTGTAGCCCAACGTTTGCCAAGCGGTTGACTTTGCCCCTTGTACCACAGGCATCATCGGCACATGAACCTTGGCATAGTCCTCTTCAATCATCATGGCTAAGGGCCAAAAATGAGGAGGGGTCCAGACAAAAATAATGGCAAACAGCACCCATGCTGCCCAACTTAACTCTCCGGTGGCAGCAGCCCAGCCAACGAGCGGCGGAATTGCACCCGCTGCGCCGCCAATCACAATATTCTGAGGCGAAGAGCGTTTTAACCAATGGGTGTACACAACGATATAAACCGCAATCCCAGACATCGCCAGCCCTGCACTCAGCAAGTTCACAAAGTGGGCCAGCAATCCAAAGGAAAGAGCTGCTAAAGCGATCGCAAAAACGGCAGCTTGCCACGGCTGCACCCGTCCTGCAGGAATGGGTCGCGTACTGGTCCGCTCCATGATGGCATCGATATCGCGGTCGTACAGACAGTTAATGGTATTGGCAGAGCCTGCGGCAAACGCACCACCCAGCAACGTGATACAGAAGGTTGCTAAATTAACCTGGCCCCGAGAAGCCACCCACATGCTGGCCGCAGTGGTGATTAAAAATAACAAAATGAGGCGCGGCTTTGTGAGCTGGTAATAATCAACAAATCGCTGTACCCAAGCTTCGCGGCCAAAGGCGGCTTCAACGGAAATGGACTTAAACATAAATTCTCCTCTCCCAAATAACCTCAAGGGGACGTAGTGATGGCAGCATCATCGGCTGCTTAGGAGGACTGTGGGCATAAAATACGGCTTTGATAAACACTACGAAGGAGATGACCCTGAAGGCACCTCTTGAAGCGTAGACAACGGAAACCGATCCATTTGCTGACGATCGCGAAAGGCAAGAATACTAAACCCAATTAATGTGCCAAACAGCAAAGCAGCGATCGCCTGGTGCGAAACCGTCAACCACTCCACCTGTAAATGGAGCCGCAGGGTGGCAACCCCGATGGAAACCTGAGCAGTTAGCAGTAGTAGGACAAACTGAACCATCCTCCGTAGCCAGGGATGGAGTCCTGCGGTGCGCCAGGTGCGATAGATAAAAAACAAAACCGCAAGGCTCACCGGAACCGCACTGATCATGTGGCTATTTAGAACTTGGCAAAGCCGTGCAACATCAAGGCATTGGTGAACAGCCCATCGAGACGCAACGAGTGCACCCAAAATGCTCTGCAAGTAGATACACCCTGCCGCAACTGCACTGTAGATTGGAAGGTTGCCAACGCCTCCCGTTCCTTGGTAAGGCGTCAGAAAGCTCGCCATAGTAACCATGCTGCTAAAAAAGAGTAACCCTACCCCCAAGTGAGCAGTCACAATATCGAAGCGCAACAATTGCGTAACGGTGAGGCCACCTAATATGCCTTGTAACACAATTAAGCCGAGGCTAAAGGTGACGGAAATGGGAAGCCAGCCTGGGAGCGATCGCCGAAAAACCCAGCATACGGTCGTGAGCCCAATCATGGTGAAGCCAATGGTCGTCGCCACCAAGCGATGAAACCATTCTAAAAAGACCTGTAGGTTCATCTGATCTGCCGGAACCAACGTACCGTAGCACAGCGGCCAATCTGGACAGGCGAGTCCAGCATTCATCACACGGGTCGCGCTGCCAATGGCCATCAGGATCAGCGTTGCAAAGCTTAATCCGTAGATGGCCTTACGAATAACAGGTAAAGGTTGGAATGTGGCGCTTGCGATCGCCTTGGTAGGAGAGGATAAGAAACTGTCAGCCATACTTCCGATTTAGAGGTTTATTATAGGGAATGCCCGAGTCGATCAGGTATGTCTGTCCGCCATCCAAGCTACCCTTTGGTGGGAGAGATTTGCTGTGTCTTTATATTTTTCTAAAACTTGTAAAGGAGATGCAGCCTAGATAGCGTATGGATTTGCTACTTGTCTGGTTCGGACTAGCTTCATTCTAAAGAGTCTGCTCTTGAGGAATGTTATCTGTTTAGCTGAACTTTGCCAGTCCTAGCCTATTGCAGTCTGATTTGGCCTCTACCTTTAGAGTCGTTATTGCATAGATAAGCTTTAGAGCAGAGAGCATCGCCCTAAAAATTGAGGATCACACGCTTCTTGCTAAAGTTTTCAAACCCTTGCCAGCAAAGGATTTCGTTAATAATAAAGACGAGTAGGTAATCTATCCTTCCTTCTATTTTATCCAAGCATTAGGGTTAAAGCTGGATCGCGGGGAGTGATCCCAAAAAGAAACAAAAGAATTGTGCTAATTGTTTGAGCGCCGTGCCACTTTTCAGAGGTGCTAGTTTACCTTAGGGAAGGGAGCCTACTCCTGCCTGTAACCTTCGACGTTGGGGGGAAACACCCATCTGTGGCAAGCAAATCTTATCTCCAGCAACGCCACAGCGACCGTAAGGTTAGGCTTGTCAAGCTTTACCACAGACTTAAAGTCGCTTGAACCTCCGGGTCAAGTTCTTACTTTTAAGTCGTTTTTCAATACGGTCGAGGATAGTTGTGAAAGTTCCAAGTACAATAACAGCGCTCATTATAGGTATTCTACTGACGCTTGTGAGTGTATGGGTTGGCCAACATCATGGCTTGATGCCCGTCATCGCCTCTGAAGAGGCCACCAAAATAGACAGTTTGTTTAGTGCCATGCTGGCCATTTCGACGGGCTTATTTTTAATTGTGGAAGGCGCATTACTGTATTCCGTCTTCTTCTTTCGTCGTCGTGCAGGCGACGATACAGACGCCCTTCCCATTGAGGGGAACGTACCCTTAGAAATTCTATGGACTGCGATTCCGACCGTCATTGTAATGTGGCTCGCAGTCTATAGCTTTGACGTCTATAAATCGGTAGACAGCGGCAATGCCATTGGCCAGCATCACGTTGCCCATGCCCACCCTGCGGTCCAACAGGTGGCTTCAATGCCAGGTTCAGCCTTGGCAGCGGAAGTGATATCAGGAGAAGCTAAACCGCCCTCGGTTGAGTTGCAAACCGCACCAGCCACCGCTGTATCCCCAACACCGTTAACCGTTGATGTGAAGGGATTGCAGTATGCCTGGATTTTTACCTATCCAGAGACGGGAATTGTGTCCGGAGAACTGCGCTTGCCGGTTGGACGTCCCGTCGTGCTCAATATTTCTGCCAACGATGTGATTCACGCCTTTTGGGTACCTGAGTTTCGCCTCAAACAGGATGCAATCCCAGGTCAAGAAAATCATCTCAACTTTATTCCCAATCGGGTTGGAAGCTATCCGCTCATCTGCGCAGAGCTATGCGGCGCATACCACGGTGGCATGAAAACCCGCGTGATTGTGCAGTCTCCTGAAGATTTCCAGACTTGGGAAAATAGCCAGAAGACAGTCGCCGCTCAAGATTCTATGGTGATTGCTTCTAGTGTGCTGGAATCGCCTTCTATGGCTCATGTGCATGACATGGGGTTGATGCCAGAGGCAGCGGAGTTGGAGCATCTACGCCATCAAGGACTAGCAAACCTAGACACGGTTCAAATGGCTGAGGCGCTATAGCCTGTCAGTATGGCGATAAATCAAGGCTGTGGATGGCTTTGACCCGATGGCTTTGATTCAAATCTGACCTTTGAATGATTAATGTTTGAGTTGGAAGGACTTCTTGTATGACCCAAGTCGAAATCACACAACCCAGGGAGCAGGAGCCACCTGAGAGTGTCGCAGGAGGTTCCCACTGGCGCGAATATTTTAGCTTCAGCACCGATCACAAGGTGATTGG
>DATNQK010000585.1:0-4089 GCA_036704065.1 Stenomitos sp. | reverse complement strand
AGAGCCACTCTGCTGCTGCCAAGTAATTTGGGGCGGCAGTGGATCGCCAACCTCTCTCACTTGATAGGTCAATTGTCCATAGATGCGCTGGTTGAGTTCCGATAGAAAATTGAGGGTGTTCCAGTCTACGCTATGGGCAATTTCATGGGCCAACTGTACCGCTACCGGGTCGAAAGTCAAACTCCCCAGGTGGTGGGGATTCAGATAGGGCTCAAGGTGAACCCTCAAGGACGCAGGGTAATCAATCGGGCAATGCATGGCCCAGGGTTCTAGGAGATAGGCGAAGGGATTATCGCACAGGGTTTCCACCTCAGAAATAGCCTGAATTTCTAGCGCAGAGATGCCTTCTTCTGCCCACCAACACCGCTGAATCAGATTGCCCTCAGCATCGAGGAGGGTCGTTTGCCCCTTCGGCGTTGGGGAGAGGGTTAAGGAATGATGCAGTAGGCGCTGGAATCCGTCGTTGCGGGGACAAAGCCGCAAAAGGTGAGGATTGAGCAACACCTCGCTGCCATAGGTATACGCAGTGGTGTGGGTAATGGTGTACTTCATTGCCGCTGCATTTGAGTTTGCCCCTTAGGTGCCATCGGCTCTCGGGATAGAAAGGCTTCAAACACATCTTTATGGATGATATTGAATTCCTGTTGCAGCCCATCTAAAAACTCGTGCATCCCTCCGCGAATAATTTCTGAGATGGTGATGTACTCTAACTGGGAACGGACTTTACCCACTGTGCGTTCAACAGGATGCCGCCACATGCCAAAGGGCGTACCCGTAATTTGATGCAGGGCTCGCTCCACTTGAAACAAACAGAACCGGATCGAACGCGGAAATTCTGGATCTAAAATCAAAAATCCAGCTACGGCTGCAGGCGTAATGCGGTGTTGCAAACTTTGCTTGCGGTACATTTCGTACGCACTGGCCGATCGCAGCAAGGCAATCCAACCCAGCTCGTCAATGGTGGTGCCCACATCCTCAGAAGAGGGCAACAAGATGAAATACTTCACATCTAAAATGCGAGACGTTTTATCGGCACGCTCCAAAAAACGACCCACCTGTCCAAAATTCCAGGCTTCATTGTGGGTCATGGTGGCGTCCATCACGCCTGCAAACAAATGACTCGACTCTTTAATTTCGGCGAGTAACGTATGCAAATGCGGCAGCGATAAATCTTGATTGGCTTGAGAAACCAATAGATAAAATGCATTGACGCGCTCCCACATTTCCGAAGAAATGATTTCCCGCACGGATCGCGCATTCTCGCGGGCGATTTGCAAGCACGACAAAATTGAATTGTGATAGGTGCGGTCAAACACCAAAAATTGGATCACCTTAGAAGGCGTGACCTCCCCATAATGACTTTTGAAAAACTCAAAATCTCCCGTAGTGGCAACCAGAGGATCCCATTTCTGTTGCACACCAGTAGGCATATCCAACAGCAGGTTCAGGTTTACGTCTAGAAAACGGGCAACGTTCTCGGCACGCTCAATATAGCGATTGAGCCAGTAAATAGAGTTAGCAACGCGGCTTAGCATGGGCGCTCTCGGGTCTCAGCTTAATATAAAACCCAAGTGTCTTTACTCCCGCCACCTTGGGAAGAGTTCACTACCAGTGAGCCCTTTTTTAAGGCAACGCGAGTTAAGCCGCCGGGATGGACATAAATATCCTCACCATAGAGGATATAGGGACGTAAATCGACATGGCACCCTTCCAGTTGGTCGCCCAACAGTGTCGGTACGCGGGACAAACATAGAGTGGGTTGGGCGATGTAGTTACGTGGGTTAGCTTTAATTTTTTCGGCGAATTCTGCACGCTGTTCGGCGGTGGACTGGGTGCCCACTAACATGCCATAACCGCCTGCTTCGTTTGCTGCTTTCACCACCAACTGATCTAGGTGCTCTAGGACATAAGCCATATCCTTGGGCTCCCAGCAGAGGTAGGTTGGCACGTTGGACAGAATGGGTTCTTCTGCGAGATAGTGGCGAATCATGTCAGGCACAAAGGCATAGATGACCTTATCGTCTGCGACGCCTGTACCGGGGGCATTGGCGATCGCCACCCGTCCAGCCCGATACACCTCCATCAATCCAGGCACGCCCAATAGCGAATCGGATCGAAAGACCTGTGGGTCTAAAAAGTCGTCGTCGATGCGGCGATAAATCACATCAACCCGTTGCAGCCCCTTGGTGGTGCGCATCTGCAAGTAGCCATCTACCACGGCCAAATCCTGGCCTTCGACCAGTTCAATCCCCATCTGCTGGGCCAAAAAGGAATGTTCGAAATAGGCAGAGTTGTAAATCCCAGGTGTCATCACAACGACGGTGGGATCAACCACATGGCTCGGCACCAGATGCAACAAGGTTTCGAGGAGTCGACTAGGATACTCGTCCACAGGCTGAATCTGCATTTTGTCGAAGACCTGCGGGAAGGTGCTCTTCATCACGCGCCGATTTTCTAACACGTAGGAAATACCAGAGGGGCACCGCAAATTATCTTCCAGGACATACCACTCACCATTGCGATCGCGAACCAAGTCGGTGCCGGTGATGTGGCACCATACGCCAGCGGGAGGGCGCAATCCAATGCAAGGTTCTAGAAAGCCCTTCGCTGATTTGATGAGTTCGACGGGCAGCAGACCCGCCTTGATAATAGTTTGCTCACCATAGATATCGTTGAGAAATAGGTTGAGCGCACGAATGCGTTGCTTCAGGCCCCGTTCTAGGTAGGTCCATTCATCGACAGTGATAATGCGTGGAATCACATCGAAGGGGAAAATCCGATCCTTCCCTTCGTCTTGACCGTAGACATTGAAGGTTGCACCCAATTTATACATGGCCTTCTGGGCTGCCTCTTGCCGCAACAAGAGTTCACCGGGCGGCAGTTCATGAATCCGATCTACTAAGGTCTGGCCCTCAGGGCGTGCCTGATTTTTATCAATGAACAGCTCATCATAAAAGTGGTCTGTTTCCGGCTCGTAACTGTCAAATCGCACGGCCCAATCCTACACACAACGCAAGGTTTACGGGGTGAATCCCTATGCTCGTAATACTAACGACTTCTAGGCGGCTCCGATCTGTAGCTTTCGCTACCACCTGGCAATGGATGCGCAATCTGCTAGTCACACACTTTGCAATTGAGGTTGAATCAGATCGCATTTGGCCTAAGGAACTTCTCAGAAATGAGGCCATTAAGAACCAAGCTGTTTATAGTAAATAAGTAGCTCGTTAAGATACGGCGCATTTTGTCAAGGTTAAATCGATACTTGACGTCGCTATTAAGACGACTCTGTTCTTCTCCCTACTTCCATGCTGTCCGAAATCCAAAGCCTTGCAGAACGTCTAACCCCGCGTCTGATTGAAATTCGTCGTCATCTCCATAGTCATCCTGAATTGAGCGGTGAGGAGTACCAAACTTCCGCCTATGTGGCTGGCGTACTTTCTACCTGCGGTTTGCAGGTCAAAGAAGGCGTGGGCAAAACAGGCGTCGTGGGTGATTTGGTGGGGGAAGGCTCCGATCCCCATTGTTTAGGCATCCGCACAGATATGGATGCCCTACCCATTCAAGAGCGCACATCGCTGCCTTTTGCTTCGCGTAACGTAGGGGTCATGCATGCCTGCGGCCACGATATCCACACTACTGTCGGGTTGGGCACGGCCATGGTTTTGGCGGAGCTGCGATCACATATCCCTGGCTCGATTCGGTTTTTGTTTCAGCCTGCCGAAGAAACCGCCCAAGGGGCCGAGTGGATGATTGCCGATGGGGCAACAGAAGGTATCAATGCTTTTCTATCGGTGCATGTGTTTCCTTCAATTCGCGCGGGATCGGTAGCCGTGCGCTACGGCGCACTCACCGCCTCCGCCGACAATTTGGAACTGACCATTATGGGCGAATCGGGCCACGGCGCACGCCCCCATGAGGCAGTCGACGCGATTTGGATTGCCTCCCAAGTGATTACAGCCTTGCAACAGGCCATCAGCCGTACCCAAAATCCACTGCGGCCTGTGGTGCTCACTGTGGGTCAAATTTCGGGAGGACGTGCCCCCAACGTGATTGCCGACCAGGTGTCGATGCGCGGCACCGTGCGATCGC
>DATNQK010000584.1:0-8930 GCA_036704065.1 Stenomitos sp. | reverse complement strand
AGCATAAATTAGAAAATGATGTAATTTTTTTTGGCAGGCCTGATAAGAAAACACTGGTTCAAATCTATAACTTGGCTGATGTTTTGGTTGCACCATCTCTTTTTGAAGGTTTTGGAATGACAATTTTAGAAGCAATGGCTTGCGGTACACCAACAGTTACGTCAAAAGTTTCGTCAATGCCAGAAGTGGTTGGAGATGCAGGACTTTGCGTCGACCCTGAATCTCCTCAAGAAATTGCAGATGCTATCTATTCTCTGTATGAAAATCCTGTTGCTTACAAGACATTAGTTGTGCGCGGATTAAACAGAGTAAAATCATTCACTTGGGAAAAAACGGCGGAACAGGTTGCTATGGTTTATGAAAAATTAATGAAAGAGAAACCCACATGCTAACTTTTTGAGCAAGTAAATTTGTTTTGGTGAATATACAATATTTTGGGGCATTTTATTTGTGAAGGTCTTACTATCTGCTTATTCTTGCGAACCTGGAAAAGGTTCTGAACGGGGTGTTGGATGGAATGTTGCAAGAGAAGTTGCTAAATATCACGAGGTCTGGGTTTTAACGAGGCCAGACGAAAGTCGGGAGGTAATAGAAGCTGAACTCAAACGTCATCCTGTTCCTACACTTCATTTTGTCTACTTTACACTTCCTTTTTGGCAGGATAGCTTACGTTGGGGACAATCGGGAGCAATGCAGCTTCATTATTATCTTTGGCAGATTCAAGCTTACTTTGTCGCTCGTAAGCTTCATAAGGAAGTTAATTTTGATGTTGCACATCACGTTACTTTTGTGCGCTATTCCTGTCCTAGTTTTTTATCGCTTTTACCGATCCCATTTATTTGGGGGCCTGTGGGCGGTGGTGAGTCAGCTCCAAAGTCCTTCTGGTCGGACTTTAGTCTAAAGAATAAAGTCTACGAGTCTCTGCGATGGTTATGGCGAGCATTTGGAGAGTGCGATCCCTTTACCCGCCAAACAGCCCGTAAGAGCGCACTGATCTACGCAACAACAGCTGATACTGCTCGCCGTATTGCCAAATTAGGTGCATCTTACATTGAGCGCTTATCCGAGTCGGGAATGTCGCAATCGGAATTGGATCGACTCAGTCAATACTCATCCTCTGAAAACTTTCCCGTACGATTCATTACTATTGCGCGCCTTCTGCATTGGAAAGGGATCTACCTAGGTTTAAGAGCATTTGCATTAGCAAATCTACCTGATGCTGAGTATTGGGTTTTAGGTGAGGGGATGGAGCTAGAGCGACTACAAGAACTTGCAGCAGAGTTGGGAATTGCACCTCAAGTCAAGTTTCTTGGTATGTTACCTCGTGAAGACGTACTCATCCGCTTAGGTCAATGCACTGCTCTAGTCCACCCTAGCCTTCATGACTCAGGAGGATGGGTTCCTCTTGAATCAATGGCGTCAGGCAGACCAATTATTTGCTTGGATTTAGGAGGTCCAGCAGAAGTTGTTACTTCAGATATTGGAATAAAAGTTCACGCAGAAAACCCTGAGCAGGCCGTTCGCGATCTAGCTCAAGCTATGAATCAACTTGCTAATGACAAAATATTATGTATCAAAATGGGGCAAGCAGGGCAACAAAAAGTTAAACAGTATAGCTGGGAAGCAAAAGGCAAGAAATTTGCTGAAATTTATGAAGAGGTTGTAGAAAAATATGCTAACCCAGCTTAGCTTTTAGAGTCAAACATTTTTTTGTTTCAATCTAAATAAATTTCTATGACAAGTTATTATTTAAGTATATTTCAATAATGCATGTTCTAATTCCTGTACTACATAGACCAACTAAACCTACAGGTGTGTGTAGGTTTGCGGCAAATCTTGCTCGTTGCCTTTCAGAAAGTGACAAGATTACACAGATTACATTGGTTGTTGGTATATGGCAAAAGGAATATTTCGAAAACGAATTTTTTCTTTGTCATGAAAAAATAAAATTTATTACTATAGATATTAAAAATAACTCACTTTCCAGAAATCTTTGGTTTTTGTTTAAACTGCCTAAGTTGGTGAATAAAATTTTACCTGATATTGTCCATTTATCTTTCCCATTACCATTTATTCGATCAAAGTTTCCATGTCCTGTTATTGCTACAATTCATGATCTTTATCCCTATCAGCTTCCCAAGAATTTTGGGTATCATCAAGCTTTATTTAATCAACTTTTTTTGCAGCAATGTGTCCATCAGAGTGATTCCCTTGCTTGTGTTTCACAGACAACTTTAAACTCACTCATAAAATTTTTTCCTGAACGTATTTTAAATCGAAAAAAGATAGCTGTTCTTTATAATTTTGTTGATTTTGAAGAAATTGAGCCTCAATTTCCTACAGGGTTGCAGGTTACTAGTGACATGCAATTTATCCTTTGTGTCGGTCAGCATCGCAAAAACAAGAATATTGATCTGTTGATCAAGGCATACGCTTTACTCATTCATGAATATCGTAATAGTCAATATATTAAATTGGTTATTGTGGGAAGTCCTGGTCCAGAAACTGATGATTTAATTCAACTTATTCAAAAATTAGGATTAGAAAGCTCGATACATCTCTTATCATCTCTCAAAGATAATGAACTTTGCTGGCTTTATCAGCATTGTAGTGTATTCTCAATTCCTTCTTCTTTAGAGGGATTTTGTATCCCTTTAGTAGAAGCATTATATTTTTCTTGTAAAGTAGTTTGCTCAAACATACCCATCTTCAAAGAGATTGGTTCCTCAAACTGTATATATTTTGACTTAGAAGAAACCCCCATCGAAAATCTTCTAAAAGCAATAATTCAATCCTTGGAATCAGAGAAACCAAAACAGGATAGTAAGAATATTTACTTTACAAAAGCTCTTACATCTAGCCAAGTCTTACAACTTTATTCGGAAATATGTAAATGAAGAATCAGAAACGAAAGATTATTGATAATTCAAATCTAATAATCATCGCTTTCTGTAGCGTATTTTACTCGAGAATATTAGCTACAACAATACGGTTTTCTTTGTTAAACTTATTGCATTTTGTTGTGGTTCCCTTAGTCTTTGTTATTGCCATTTTTACGACTAAAACTAAGAACTCAAAACAAATCTCAATTAGTTTATCTTTCTTGGGAGGATTATTAGTCTTATTTGGGGTAACGATTGCTAGTGCACTATTGAATGGTACAGGTTTGATCAATGCAATTGTCAGTTTCTTTATGCTTGGTGAGCCCTTCATGTTTTTGGCTGCGTTTATTTGCATTCCAATTACTGATAAATCATTTGCGAAAATTAAAAAATTTTTGTATTGTTCAGTTGCAATTAACTTCCTACTAGCTGCGGCTCAAAAACCTTTAATTGATCTAGGGCGCCTCGACGCAGGAGGCTTAAATGGTACAGATGGATGTGGAGGCGTATTTTTTGTCTCTGGAGCAGGAAATTATGTCTCTGCTACAGTATCTTTTGTCTTTGCCCTATACTTTTTTGTCAGTCAAAATTCATTTCCGCGCTGGATTAAATTTGCAGTTCTGAATGTTTCTTTATGGCATTTACTATTTTCAGACTCAAAACAGCTTATCCTGGCTTTTGGCTTATCTTGGGTACTTCTAATCCTAGTTAATTCTAAGGACATCATAAAAACTCTAAAACTCGTAATTGGCCTTGTGATAGTTGGTTATACTGGAATATGGCTATCACAAAATGTTGAAGCATTCAGTGCATTTACTGCTTGGGCTAGACCTGAGCTCTACGGAGAAAATGGACTGGCTTGGTATGCCAAGTTCTATTCAATTCGCTCAATTCTAAGCCATTATGAAACCCCTTTGAATTGGTTACTTGGTCTTGGCCCTGGTCATACGGTCAGCCGGCTTGGCGCTTGGTTTTTAAGAGATTATGCTTCTATCTTGGGCCCTTTGGGTTCCACAAGGACTTCAATTGGTCAAGACTCAATGGATTTTGTAGCTAACTTCTGGCTTACTAGTGGTTCTAGCTTATTCAGTCCAATTTTTGGTTGGGCTGGTATTTGGGGCGACTTAGGATTTATGGGATTAGGAGCTTATTTGTACCTAGGCTATTTAGTCTGGCAGAATTTCGGAGTTAACGATGTCCTGAAGGTAGTACTTTTAAGTGTGTTGGTAATTGGATTTATATTTACTCAAATGGAAGAACCTGGCTATATGATTTCTCTTGCAATGATTCTAGGGTTAGTATGGCAAGAGCAAAGGTTGCTAGGAAGTACAAACAAAAAAAATAAACCAATATATACATCTTTTTAAGTATATAAAATATTTGACTTAAAGATTTTGATAGAGCGATCAATCTAATGAAAAAAAGATTATTGGGAATCGACCTCATTCGAGGTATTGCAGCTTACGCAGTTATCCAAGTGCATTCCGGTGATGAAACTTGGGGGCTTCCAATTGAATCATCAGCTATCATCTTTAGACTATTATTTTATTTCGCTGTTCCATTCTTTCTAGGAACTTCTTTTTTCTTCTCAATTCATAAGATGACTAACAGGATTTCATGGGAATTCTGGAAGTCTAAAATTGAACGTATTTTGTTTCCTTATTTTGTTTGGAGTTTGTTATACTTTGTTATACGATTTACTTCTTTTTATCTAACTGAAGAGTCTACTAAGCTTCATCTCTTGGTAAGTGATCCCCTCGCTTTAATCTTTTTAGGGGGGACTTCTTATCAGTTATATTTTTTGCCATTACTTTTTACAGGAACATTGCTAACTCTGCTTATAAAGAACTTGTCCTTAGAAAGGATAAGTAATAAATCATTGATGTTTTTTCTGGTTTTAAGTCTTGTGTTATATCAAGCACTAATAATCTCTGGCAATGATTTTCGGCTTGGTTTTTATGATTCTTTTTCAAATCTTCCAGCTTTGAATTCATTAAATAATAATCCATTAATTAGATTTATTCTGGTTCAAGTTTCTTGGCTATTAAGGTGTTTGCCTTATCTTCTTCTCGCAATAGTTCTTGATCGATGGCTTAGTCAATCAAATCAAAACTTATATAATATCCGTAAATTAGTTATATTGGTTGCAAGTTTTCTGTTTGTAAATACTTTAAAAATTTATATTGGTTCAAATGGTTTAGCTGATATTGTTGTTGCTTTTCTTTTGTTGCTAATAGGAATAATTCTTTCCAAGCATATTGGCAATAATAATACAGTTAAAAGTTTGGGAGCGTGTTCTTTCGGGGTTTATCTCATTCATCCAATTATTATGAATATCATTGAGTTTGTTGAGTTCAAGCTTTTGAATTCACCATTAAAGCAAATCACAATTATCTCTATGCTTGAAATTAGTATTCCTACCTTTTTGATTAGTTGGTTTTTAGTTTTCTTGCTAAAGAAGAAAAAGCATCTTTCTTTCTTTTTGTTTGGGGCATAACTAGAAACAACTTTGAGCTGATTTATGTATTACAGATTAAAGTGTTATACATTAAGTTCTCAACTGCCTTAGCCAGCAATGGTTTATTGCTTTGCTGGCTTTATGTCAGAATTTATGATGTCTTGTTACATGAATTGCTTGAGATATGTTGCAACCTATTCTGTGCAAGTTCTTTCTGTCAGTTAACTAAGTGTTAAGCACGTGTCGCGCGATTTGTTGTGCCTCTCTCTACATCTCTAACTTTCTTGCCGCGCCAGAAAATTTTGAGAGGCGTTCCTGAGAATCCTAAGACCTCCCGAAACTGACGTTCCACATAGCGGCGATAGTTATCTTTAAAGACGGCGGGGTTATTGACAAACAGGGCAAATGTTGGCGGTTTTGTACTCACTTGCGTGCCGTAATAAATTTTGCCTTGTTTGCCTTGTCGCGTTGTGGGTGGGGTGTGCCAACTCAGCGCTTCTTCAAGGACCTCATTTACAACGGAGGTGCTCACACGTCGCTGATGTTGTTCAAATACTGCGTCTACGATGGAGAGGATGCTATTGACGCGTTGGCCTGTCATTGCACTAACAAAAATAATGGGTGCCCAGTCCATGAAGTTGAGGCGATCGCGCACCAACTTTTCGTACTCATAGATAGTGTGGTTATCTTTTTCAATCGCATCCCATTTATTAATCGTTAGGATACAAGAGCGGCCTTCTTCAATAATGCGTCCGGCTAGTTTGAGTTCTTGCTCTGTGATGCCGTCTACTGCATCAATCACAAACAGCACTACATCGCAGCGTCGGATGGCTTTAAAGGCACGATTAATCCCGAAAAATTCAGGGCCATATTCGACATTTTTTTTGCGACGGATTCCTGCAGTGTCAATAAGACGATAGCGTTTGCCATCCTGCTCAATGACTGTATCAATTGTGTCTCGTGTGGTGCCGGAGATGGGGCTGACGATGGATCGCGATTCTCCTACAAATGCATTCAGTAGGCTGGATTTACCTACATTAGGTCGTCCAATAATGGCAACCTTAATTTCTTCGGTTTCGACTTCAGAGGGTGCCTCGGGTAGATGAACCATCATTTGCTCTAACAGTTCGCCTGTGCCGTTGCCATGAATACCAGACATGGGGATGGGCTCACCTAAACCAAGCGACCAAAACTGTGCTGCTTGAGCCATGCCAAGTTGCTCAGACTCACATTTATTAACGGCTAACACTACAGGCACGCTTTGTTGTCTTAGCCAGTTGGCAATTTCCGTGTCGGCATCCATCAAGCCTTCCTTGCCATCGACTACCATTACAGCAACGCTAGCCTCCCCTAATGCGGTCATGACTTGTTGCCGGATGAGGGGCAAGAACTCTGTTTCGTCATCAAAGACGAGGCCGCCCGTATCGACGACCGTGAATTCGCGATCGCCCCAAAATGCAGGTCGATAGGTGCGATCGCGGGTAACGCCTGCCTCATCATGCACAATGGCGTCCATTGCACCTGTCAGTCGGTTGACCAGCGTAGATTTTCCAACATTGGGACGGCCAACAATAGCGACAATCGGGAGGCCCATAGAAGCGATACCTAACTAAAAATGAAATCGGTGAATGATGCATGTAGAAGTGCCTTAGCCTTGTTCTCGTGCCGGCTACAGGCTAAATAATAAGCGCCAACGAACTTCGCGGTCATTGGCGCAAATACTTGAGAACGTCTTTTACAAGGCCTCTTCTCTTCCTTTGCTTTCATATTTTAGCGCTTGTTAATGCAGCCTTATACCTGTATAGGCTGGACATGGAAGAATGGGATTCAGTTTGACGCAAGGTATATACCTTAATACTGCACTGCTTGGCTGAGGTAGACCCCTAATAGCCTTGCTTCTGTAGCGATTTCGCTGTGACAAGACTTAACGTCGTCTTCCCCTCAACACTGGAAAAATATCTCTAAAACCACTTAAAAGAACATAAAAGTTATTTTTTAAGTTTGCACGAGAAAATAAATAGATGCATTGCGCGGTCTGTTAACGCAATTCTTTGGTTTTCATGACATTTACTGCTTGTGAGAGGTATTGGATCTTATCCCTCTACCTGATCAGAGTATTGCAAGGTTCATCTCTGTTGACGGGCTCATTCGGATTAACTTTGCCTTCCTTTCGCTTTTTTAGTCTTTAGGGCGGGTATTGTCCAAGCTAGAAGCCACCTTTATTCCACAAGATCAACCCTCTAGTCAGTCAGTTGCTATAAGTCGTCATCCCTTGAATGTAAACTCACTTCAGACCAGTCAACTTGCTCAATTACAAGCCTTTCTTCTAAGGGTTGATGTGATCGTGGTGGAGTGAGTCGTTGCAGTAAAAGATATTAAAAAGTGGTGCTGAACACTAAGTTTTATAAAAACTCATCGTGTTTAGCTAACGTTTGCAGACGAATCTTCATGTTTGAATGAAGACACATTACGAATGCCGATTTGGGTGGCGGGATCGTCTAGGATGCGGGTTACAGATTGAGCGATGCAGGCTAAAGGCAATCTCTGTAAGCCCTCGAATACTCCTATGTAGGATTTCGGCTAGGTACCTAGAGAGGATGCGGTTAGCCAAGGGAACTGGTATCTGCTCCGATACAGGTTCCAGCCGTTTGGCAGTTACAACATGCTTGGATCGTGGACGTCGCAAATGAACGTCAGAGGATTGATCCAGGCTTTGAGTGCAACCGCTATGGCATCTGTAGCGGATTCTAAGTCATTGCATGCTGTTGATAGAGAGCTGAAGGAGAGCCTATGACCATTGCAGCCGAGCAAGCAACACCATCCTCTCAATCTATGAGTTCAGTGGAAAAACCACCCCTGAAGATCGGGATTCCAAGGGAAGTATATCCTGGAGAGCAGCGCGTTTCAGCTACCCCAGATACAGCAAAGACATTACAAAAAATGGGCTTTGAAGTATGGGTAGAACCAGGCGCTGGAGAACATGCGAATTTTTCGGATGCCAGCTATGAAACGGCTGGTTGTCACATTTGTACGGATACCCAACATCTTTGGGCGATCGCAGATATTGTTTTGAAAGTCCGTCCGCCTCAAAAGCATTTGGATTTAGGTATCCATGAGACAGATCTCATCCGCAGTGGCCAAACCCTGATTAGCTTTATTTGGCCTGCCCAGAATGCGGAACTGCTAGAGCAATTGGCTGCACGGAATGCAACTGTAATTGCCATGGATGCGGTGCCTCGCATTACAAGGGCACAAAAGATGGATGCCCTGAGTTCTACTGCCAACTTGGCAGGCTATCGTGCGGTGATTGAAGCTGCACACCAGTTTGGCCGCTTTTTTACAGGACAAATTACCGCAGCAGGGAAGGTTCCCCCAGCTAAGGTACTCGTGATTGGAGCGGGTGTGGCTGGGTTGGCTGCCATTGGTGCTGCCCGTGGGCTGGGTGCGATTGTGCGTGCCTTTGACACTCGTCCGGTGGTGAAAGAGCAAGTGCAAAGTATGGGCGCTGAATTCCTAGAGCTAGACTTCCAGGAAGATGGGTCTGGGGCAGGCGGTTATGCCAAGGAAATGAGCCCAGAGTTCATCGCGGC
>DATNQK010000583.1:0-3477 GCA_036704065.1 Stenomitos sp. | reverse complement strand
GGCCTAGAACTTGATTGACTCTAGACAGCCGAAGCTCGATGGTGCGTTGTACAGGAGTGCGCCGATCATCTTTTTGCTGGGCAACAATGCGCGCGCCTGCAAGCTCTTGTAGCAGAGATAAGGCATGTTTGCAGGCGATGTCGAGTTGAGCTTCGTTAACGCCGCGTTCATATCGAGTTGAAGCCTCGGTTCTTAAACCTTGAGCTCTAGCCGAGCGTCGCACGCTGACGGAACTAAACAGTGCTGCTTCTAACAGGAGGGTGGTCGTCGTATCTTGAACCTCGGTGTCTTGGCCACCCATCACCCCTGCGATCGCCACGGGTTGATTATTGGCTGTAATGAGCAGGTTTTGCGGGGTGAGCGATCTCGCCTGACCATCCAGGGTGGTCAAAGTCTCGCCGCCTTGGGCCATCCGTACGCCTAAGGTCAACGGTTGCTTCTTCCCTGAGGTATAGGCTTCCAAAGCTTGTGCGTCAAAGGCGTGGAGCGGTTGTCCCCACTCCAACAAAATGTAGTTCGTAATGTCGACCACATTGTTGATGGGTCGAATGCCAGCCGCTTCTAGGCAGCGCTGTAACCAAGACGGTGAGGGAGCAACAACAATTCCCTCTAAACGGGTGGCAATGTAAGCAGAACAAGCCGATGGCTCTGAAATCTCAACGGCTAAATCACGCTCTGCCGATGGAATCTCTAAATCAGGCACCTCTGGCAAATGCAGTGGCGCTCCTGTAAGTGCAGCAACTTCACGGGCAATCCCCACCATGCTGAGTGCATCTGCACGATTGGCCGTAGAGGTGACATCTAAAATCGTGTCGTCTAGTGCCAATAAAGGACGGACGTCGTCTCCTACTCTAAACTTCTGCTGCTCTGGGTCAAAAACGTAAATGCCCTCGGATTCCTTGGTAAGGCCCAGTTCCGCCAACGAACAAATCATGCCCGCAGACGCAACGCCTCGGAGTTTGGCCGGTTTAATTTTGAGGTCTACCTGCGGCAGATAGGTTCCCAAGGTTGCAACAGGCACAAATTGACCCGCTTGAACATTGGGCGCACCACACACAATGGTTGATGGTTCATCGGTACCGATATCAACCTGGCAAACACTCAATTTGTCGGCGTTCGGGTGCTTTTCGCGCTGGAGCACCTTGCCCACAACCACGCCATCTGCCCAACTGCGTCGATCTTCAATATCTTCTACTTCAAATCCCGCCATTGTCAGCCGTTCAGCCAGCTCTTGGGCAGATCCATCAAACGCTACCAGTTCCCGGAGCCAGTTCAGAGAAATTCGCATATCTTAAGTTCAGTTGCTAAATCAATTAAATCGCTAAACAAACCCTTTTCAATTGACAGACCCCCATCGAGTGCGCAATGACTACACAGCGCTCACGAATCGGTAGGCACCGTCAAACCTATTCAGAAAAAACAAGATACCTACATGCTCTGCGACTCTACAGGCGTAGGAGACTCAGACCCTTCTAAAAATTCCTCAATTGGACGGTCTGCTAAGCGGCAGCTAGTGTGTACCAATCTTGCCAATTTTTCTGCTTCAGAACAACTGCCTTGTTTCAGGGTTTGCAATTCCTGCTCTAGTTTTTCAATCCGATCCATTAAGTAACGAATGGCTTGTGCTTCAGAGTCGGGCAACCGCGCATGGTCGAGCGGATGGACTTTGGCGCCTTCGCGATACACCACGCGACCAGGAATACCCACTACCGTACAGTCTGCGGGCACATCACGCAATACGACCGAACCAGCCCCAATTCGCACATTATTGCCGAGGGTAATATTCCCTAAAACCTTTGCGCCTGCCCCGACCACCACATTCTCGCCTAGGGTGGGGTGACGTTTGCCACATTCTTTGCCCGTGCCGCCCAAGGTAACGCCTTGGTAAATCAAGCAGTAATCCCCAATAATGGCCGTTTCGCCAATCACCACACCCATTCCATGATCAATAAACACAGAACTGCCCACTTGAGCACCGGGATGAATTTCAACACCAGTGATCAAACGGCTGATATGGGAGATAAAGCGCGGAATAAATGGCACTCCAGCACAATGAAGCCAGTGCGCAAACCGATGAAACCACAATGCTTGTAAACCGGGGTAGCAAAACAGAACCTCCAAAGCATTGCGAGCGGCAGGGTCACGCTCAAAAATGATGTCGAAGTCGGCCTTAAGGGTTTTCAGCACTGGGAGTTCCCAACTTTTTTATCACCATTTTCTATGGTACTGGGATGGGTCTGATTTTTGCAGACAAGAATTTTTTTAACTTGAGCTAGTTTGCAGTTGTTTAACCCGAACCCACAAGTGAAAGCCAAATTTATCAGTATTTTGAAGCTTTGATTGGTGCGCCAAGGAGAACTCGCTACTCTATCCCAAAGCTCGGCAAACGGGTTTTACAACCTCGGTTGAGAAACCCATCTAGCCCCCACGCGGCACACTCAATGGAACGTGGGACATCCGGCTGTCGGACGGTGGTATAGTCGCAAGACACATACCCGTTCCTATCGCGATCTATGGCTTGGCATCGCGAACCGTTGACCTCTTGTTTGAGAACGGCAGAAACATAGTCATTTAATTGGCCTTCGGCAAAACTACGTCCAAACATTGCCTGACCCATGGTGCGTCCGGCTGTCAGCAAGAAGCCACCGACTACCGCTACGAGGATTCCGATGACGGCTAAGGTTGCAAGTAGCTTGATTTTAGTCATGAGTCTTACAGGAGCGGGCTAGGTTAGCAATGAGATGATCTATTTTGCTTTTTAGGTGCGCAAAAACAGGGTTGCAGCTTAGCTACAACTCAGTTGGAAGCATCATAGGAGGAAATAGGAAACAAACATCTATTTTTCCGCAGAAATTAAGGTTTTGTGCAATTTGCGACGCGTTTTAGCTTGTGCAGACTGTGCAGGTTGACGGTAAGCCACTCGCCAAATCACACCGCCAGACTCATCGGCAATGAGCAAAGAACCATCTTGGGCGATCGCCAATCCCACGGGGCGGCCCCAAACGCTGGGGACTTTGGGATCGATGGTCCAACCTGTAACAAAGTCTTCGTAATACCCCTTGGGCTGTCCCTTAGGATCAAACGGAACCCGAACAACCTTGTAGCCTGTACCCTGATCGCGGTTCCAAGAGCCGCGAAAGGCCACAAATGCATCTTGGCGGTAGGCCGGTGGAAACAGACTTGCCGTATAAAATGCGAGGCCCAAGGCAGCCGAGTGGGCTTGGAAAAGGACTTCAGGGACAATGGTGCGCTGTTCTAGTTCCGGGCGAGACGGCAATCTGGGATCATGATTGGCTCCTAAGTAAGCGTAAGGCCAGCCGTAAAATCCGCCCTGCTGAACAGAGGTTAGGTAATCGGGTACCAAATCATCCCCGAGTCCATCGCGTTCATTCACTGTGGTGTAGAGTTTCGCTGTCGTGGGGTGAAAGGCTAGTCCGACAGGATTGCGTAACCCAGACGCATAGGTTTGGCGATCGC
>DATNQK010000582.1:0-8971 GCA_036704065.1 Stenomitos sp. | reverse complement strand
AAGGTATTGACCTTGAACGTCAGAGGCGTTGATAACAGCGGTAATTGCGTCTTGCATAGTTTCGTTTCCTTATTTCTCTTGAAACTCAAAAATCAATTGTGCTTTGAATTGCGGCAAAACTACTGCATTGCGCCAATTACGAAATCGAAGTAAGCGCCTGCTTCAGCAGCATCTTCTCCAGACAACAAGGAAGCCGAAACGCTCTTCATTGCGCGAACGCCTTCAGCTACTGCAGGGATAGGAGTACCCAAGGAGTTGTACATTTCGCGAACGCCAACGATACCGATTTCTTCGATAGGAGTAACGTCGCCAGAAACTACACCGTAGGTAACAAGACGCAGGTAGTAGTCAAGGTCACGCAAGCAGGTTGCGGTCATTTCTTCGCCGTAAGCGTTTCCGCCAGGAGAAACAATGTCAGGGCGCTTTTGGAAGAGCTGATCGCCAGCAGTCTTAACGATGCGCTCGCGATTTTCAGTGAGAGTTTGAGCGATCCGAAGACGGCGTTCGCCTGTGGTTACAAATCCTTTGATCCGATCTAATTCTCCTGGGCTCAGGTAGCGGGCTTCGGCATCCGCATTCACGATTGACTTCGTGACAACACTCATTGATGGATTCCTCCAGTAAGTTTTTAAGAAACTCAGAACTATGCTTTAGAAATTTGACGATACAACAGATCCTAAACAATCCCGTTTACCCAGCAAGGGCAACGAGTCTGAGTTGCCAGTTTAATTAAACAAGCGTCATACTCAACTACGCTGCAAACTAGGCTCATCAAAGCGACTAAAGTTCAGCTCCCTACCGGAATCATTTTCGGTCATTAAGGTCACCTTACATCCGCAGCTGTAACAGTTTTTAAAACTCTTCTTTAATTTTCTGACTTTAGATTTCAAGTCTGCAAAAAATTTGCTTTTTTCGCATTTCCATGCATGACACACAGAACCAGGCGCTCATAGATTTTAGCGCCTGGTTCTGGACAATTGAGGGATTCGTAAGCCGACTTTCTTAGGACTCTACCTTAGACCTGAGAAAAGCTAGGCACAACAATTGAATCATCCTGCTTTGTGAGTTGGTTATACAACCGCTCGGTATTGGGGAAGTTCGCCGCAGGAAGCGTAGGATAACGGCGATAGGGCACCGTATCTTCGCCAAAACTCTGTGCGTACTCAACACTATTGACCATAGCTCGGATAAAGGCTTTGAGGCCATCCTTGGCTAGGATCTGGTTATAGTGACGGATCTCCGCTTGATCTAGAGGAGCCCGACCTAAAAAGTGCTTCGTACCCAACTCAATAACCTTGGTGTTGGGGAACGGTGTATAGAATTCTTTGATGTAGAGCGTTGATGCGCCTAAGCCTTCAATGAATTCTTTGACACTAATGTCTCCATTGCTGAGCTTGGTTTCCAGCACCGTAAAGTCGTTTTGAATGGTGAAGGGATTGAGATCCCGCTCAAACACTTGACGGTAAGCAGCTTGAATCAGCGTCTTGAGGTAGGTCTTATCAACCGTTCCGGTCAGCTTAAAGACTTTGGTCTGTTCACGCTGCTTGCTCACACCTTGACCAATCCGAGCAGGAATTTGAGACTCGGCAGGTTGGTTTTGAGCAACACCAAGTTCAATAAAGCGTGGTGTCGGGTCTGCTTTAGCGGCCAAAGCTGTTTCAGTCTTAGCACCACCACCTCTCAGGGTTCTCATGGACAACCCAGCAGGGGTTAAATAACGTTCATAAGGAACCGTATCTTCCCCAAACGCTTCTGCATATTCAGCGCTATCGATCAGCGTATCGACTAAAGCGTAGAACCCTTTCTTGGAGCACAGATCAAAGTAAGCGTTCATTTCTTGACGCCCATAGGTGGGACGTCCTAACAGTCGACGATGAATGTACTCGATCGCCTTACAGACATACAGCGGCGTCCAGTACATACTGCGGAAGACATTAGACTTCGCCAGTAAGCGGATAAATTCGCGCAGTGTGATTTCGCCATTTTCTAGCTTGATCTCAGCTACTTTTTGGCGCTGCCCGTCGTACAAGTCGCGACCGAAGACTTGCAGGTACGTAGCCCGAATCACAGCCTGGGTTGAGACTTCCGAAAACTTGACGCTGACACCTTTGTTGGAGGCAGTGCGCTTACCAATTTTCTGATTGATGGAAGGGATCTGATCCAGCTTGAAGACCTTGGGACCGAGAGAGCCAGGCGCTTCACCTCGAGCAGTGGGGTTACTGAGCTGGTTATTGATACCAGGTCCACAGTTAATCAGAATACGACGTGTATCCTTGCCGAACGGCGCAGGCGCAGCAGATGGCTTGCGAGTTTCTTTCGGGAAGATAGCACCGAACTGAATTTCTAACGGATCGTGGCCAACCCCATACACGTGCTGGTCAGGAAGCGGCTGATCTTGAGATGCGAAGACCGTCAAGAACTCAGGGTTCTTGCGGAAAGGTGCGCTATACCGGAACAGGTTCTGCTGTGCACCCCAGTTACGGCATTCTTGAGCCTCTTGGCCCAAACCACGAATGTAAGGAACCGTTTCTTCGCCGAAGTAATCGGAATACTCTTGCGAATCGACGAGTGCATCGATCAATGCAGGCAAACCACCGGATGACACAATCGAGAAGTAACGTTGTACTTCTTCTCTGCTGCTAGGACCACGGCCCAGAACATGACGGAAGGCCAATTCTAAGGCACGGCTGTTAATAAAAGGTTCGTAAAACAGTTTTCGGTAAAGCGGAGACTTACACAGACGACGGATAAATTCCTTCATGGAAATTTCGCCGCCTTTAACCTTGGTTTCTAAGTATGAGTTGGAAAGGCTATAGGCTTTGGTAATGTCTCGCTCAAATACCTGACGGTAAGCAGCTCTGATAACTTCGTTTTTTTCTAAAGTAGAGAGTCCCGTCTTCATGACGAATTTGGGACGACGTTCAGCAGACAGAAAATAGATTTGAGGGAGGCGTAACCCTTGCTGACTCGTAGAGGTACCCTTACGAATTTTGTCGGATGGGGTAGCAGCCTTAAATTCGGTAATTAAAACTTCAAAGTATTGCAGGACAATCGCTTGAGCATCTGGATCGCTGCTGAAATAAGATAGCGCTGCGCCACCCATTTCTTGAAGGGCGACTTGAGTTGCATCTGTGGAGCAAGCATTCTCAATGACTTCCCGAAGACCGCGCACGTTCACTGCAATGATGTTGGGGTCTCCAGCCACAATTGCATAGGTCGTATAGCGCAGGAACCAGCCTAAATCGCGCAATGACTTTTGCATGCGCTCTGGACCATAGCGGGAAATATTGATCTGCCTAAACCCTTGGGGTACGGGTCCACCAATCGCCGAGCTACGGAACACTGATCTCAATGCACCACCCAAGGAGCCACCTTTCGACTCAGCGTAGGTTGCAGTCCCCATTTTGCGGGCTTGATCTGCACTCACACCGCCACCTGCCAAAGCAAGTTCTCGCTCTGGGACGCGCGGGCGCTCCAAATAAGCCATTGGGGAGCCGCCCACAAAAATTCGGTTTGCGGCTCGGGAGATGATGACGTCTGAATTTTGAGCTAAGGTTGCTGCGATCTCAAGACGCTTAACGCCAGACTTGAGATAAATCGACAGTTCATTGAGTTCCCCCTGCTGCAGAAAGCGGTCTTGCTGCTCTGCTTGGATAATGGTCGCAACGGGAACAGTTTGGTATAACTGCGGGCGTGCGACTGAGCTTCCTCCACTTGCCTTTACAATCATTTGCTTTCGAAGGCTCCCTTCCGATTACTGCGCTAAACCTGACTACAGAACAGTCGACGAGACTTTGGCTCCACTAGAGAACTTCAAAGCTGAAGGTCTACTAGCGATAGCAGAAGTCTGCTAGGACAAGATTGCCAGGGTCTTAAGAATTTAACTCTCAGATTAAAACGATTTGCACCACTCCGATTTGTTCTTTAACAAATGTGTAGGAGTTTGTTGTTTTTCTCATAGCAGAGGGGGATCAAGCGCAATTATCCGCGACCGGAATCCCTCCTTTAAACTTAGTAACCTGTTCTGAGGGATCGTTATATTACAATATGTAAATCCCGCGTTAAGTTTTGTTGAGACTTGCAGGAAAAGGAGGGGCGATGGGTCATGCCCTTTCTTAGAGATCCAAATCCTGTTGCAGAACAGTGGAGATCGCCACGGAAGTCCGATTGCGAAACTCGGGTACATTGACCTGCTTCAGCCAAGCGAGGGCAACTAGCATACAAAGTGCCTCCAAGGTAAAGACAAAGCCGTAGGCCAGCAGCGTTTGCGAGGCAAACATTAAGCGACCGAGATCCAGCAACGCCCCACCCAACACAGTCGCCAGCGCTTGCGCCATCGATTGTGCTAAGCCCCAAGCCCCAATAAAAGTGCCTGCGGTTTCAGGCAGAGTTAAATCGAGCATGAGGCTGACTGCACTGTTGGTCATCAGGCCAAAGCCAAGGCCGAGCGCTAATAGGGCTATCTGAAGAATATGGGGTTCTTTGACAATTCCTGCCGCTATAACCCCCAGAAAGCACACAGAAACAGCGATACAGCCGATCTGTGCCGTGGTTTGCTTGCCCCATCGCGGCACCACATAAAACCCTGTGGCCGTAATGCCCACTAGCGTTCCGATGCCCCAGAAGGCATTGAGCTGGGTGCTTTGAGACACTGTCATGCCAAACACTTCACCTGCATAGGGTTCTAGGATGGGTTGCTGCAAAAACAGTCCCAAGGTCATTGAGACCAGGAAACTAAAAAAGATCGCGGTTTGGCGGCTAGCAGTCAACACACTCAGTGCCGTTGCTAGGGTAATTTGATCTTCGCGTCCGGCGATCGCCGAACGACTCCCGTATCGAGAATACCGACGCTCCACCCCAGTGGTCGCCAGCAACACAAGACCAAAAACAAGTGCTGGCAGAATGATAAAGAGTCGGTTAATCGTAGGTTGCAGCGTTTCTGAGGTCAGTCCCTTCAATAGAAGACCGCTGCTGATTGCACCTAGCACAATTCCCACCATCAACATTGCCCACACAATCCCCACCAATTGGGAACGGTTGTCTTCATCCGAAACATCCACGAGCAAGGCAGCAAACGGCGTAGAACAGATACTTACAAAAATTCCGTATAAGGCAAACACAAAAGCCAACAGTCCTATCCATCCATAGGTCGCTGGCACCCAGCCATACAGATCTGCACTACGGCCTAACTGCCACACCACCTGAACAGCAAAAAAAGAACACAGGGTAAATAACGCAGCACCCAGCTGGATGTATCCAGTACGATGGGTGCCAAACAGAGGTTTGGCGTCGGAACGTTGGCCGACCCACACCCTGACCGGTGACACAAATTGGTACATCGCCAAAGCAGTACCTGCAAGAGTTGCTGGAATTGCCAATAGCGCAGGGTCGATGAGAATGCGATTCAGTACCCCTAAGGTCAAGATCGACATAATCCCTAAGCCCATCTGAAATAGGCCCAACCTAAACATTGTCGCTAGGGCAAGCTTCGGCTTGATACGTGGATCGAATGAATCAGACGGAGACAATGTCGACGGTGAATTCATAGTCAATAGTTGTCAACGGCAAAACTGTAGGTTCCTGTCCTGTATTCGAGCACACTTTTGGAGTTGGAGATCTCACAAAACAGCTCTCTTTGCGTATCTTACGCTTGAGTTTGAACCAGAAACGGGGCAAAGTTAAACATAACCGTATGCCCTTAGTCATTTAATGCCCATGGCCTCTCATCCTGACTTTGCCATTTCCTTCGAGCAACTCCAGGCTGCCCTAGGCTGCTTAGATCTCTCGTTAGAGTCAGAGTTAGCACTTTATCGTCGTTACCGATTGCAGTCGGATGAGATGGATTCTTCGCTCGAATCTGCCACTTCAGCACTGCTTTTAGAAGCCAGCGCTGACAGTCGTATGGATAGCGTTGCTATTGACACGACACTCGTACCATCGCCTTCCCCTGAGGATACGGGTTCCACAGTCGGTTCTGAGCTTACCCTTACAGAACTTCAGCCTTCAGAGCCGTCGGCATCAACATTAGAGCCAGAACCAACCCCTGAAGAGGCAATCTCGGAAGCCCAGGAGCGCGACTCAGCGATAGATCGAGCCCTAGATCGCACCGATTCAGACTTAATGACGTTGGCTTATTTAGAAGAAGAAGAGCCAGAAACCTTACCCGAACCCTATAGTGCAGAAATTACGGCCGAGCCAGAAGCGTTCGAGCGCTTCCTAGATCCATCTATAGAAGATTACCTAGAATCATCCGAGGCATTGCTCAAACACTTGGATGATTCAACCATCGATCCACTTTCGCCCTCAGCCGCTCCCCCTCAGAAAAAGTGGACCCTACCGTTAAAAGGCACTCTGATTACGGTAGGACTCTTAGCATTGGCAGGTTTAGCGGGGATAGTTCTGAGTCAGTGGTCGAAGTTACAAAAGCCACAGACAACACCGATTTCTCCTACTGCACCCGCTCAATCCGTGACACCAGCAGGCGGATCACCCGCTCCGACAGGCACAGGCCTTCCCAGTATTCCACCTTCAAACCCAAGCAGTTCAGGGGGAACCACCGCTAGCCCAACGGCACAGGCAATACCCGGAAAATCCACTTCATCGCCTAGTCCTGCTCCTGCATCTTCACCTTCAGCATCCCCTTCGGCACAAAACGGGGCTAGATACTACATTGTTGTTGCCCCTTATCAAGACAGTGCCTCGTTAGAAAAGGCGCGGGAACTTGTACCGGATGCATTTATTGACGACAAAGGGGGGCAATCACGCATTCAACTAGCCCAGTTAGACGATCTGCAACAAGCTCAACAGCTCGTAAACGACTTAAAAAAACGAGGATTTAGCTCTACCGTATTGGCACAACGCTAAGGAACAGGTGTTGCGTTGGGCAACAGGTTAAAAAGTGGTCGTAATGGCATAACAAGGCAATAATAAAAAAGTTACAGTGGTGATAGACAGCGTCCCAAGCAGTTCATTCACTTGTGACCCTGAGCTTTATCGGCTTTATAAAAACAGACTATTTAAGATAGTGGATGAAGGAAACACGACATCATGGGCTTATTTGACCGTATCAGTCGGGTAATTAAATCCAACGTGAATGCAGCCGTGTCTGCTGCTGAAGATCCAGAAAAAATGCTGGAACAGACCGTCAATGACATGCAAGAAGACCTGGTGAAATTGCGTCAAGCAGTGGCAGGGGCGATCGCATCACAAAAGCGGCTAGAGCAGCAGTACAACCAAGCCCAAACCCAAGCTGACGAGTGGTATCGTCGCGCACAGCTTGCCCTGCAAAAAGGCGACGAGAACCTAGCCAGAGAAGCGCTGAGCCGCAAACAAACGTTTAGCACCACAGCCACCAGCCTGAAGCAACAGCTTGATCAATCTGTGGCCCAAGTTAGCACCATGCGCAGCGGCATGACCAAGCTGGAAAGCAAAATTGCCGAAGCCAAAACGAAGAAAGATATGCTCAAGGCAAGAGCCAGAGCTGCCAAGGCAACCGAGCAAATCACTCAAGCCATGGGGCAAATCGATACAGCCAGTGCGATGGGTACCTTTGATCGCATGGAAGAGAAGGTTTTAGAACTCGAAGCCAAATCGGCGGCTGTGGCAGAATTGGCAGGGAACTCTTTAGAAGATCAGTTTTTGGCCTTAGAGTCTGGCAGCGATGTCGATTTAGAGTTAGCCCAACTTAAAGCAGCGTTAGAACCACCGAAGGTGATCGAAGGGACTGCACAGCCACAAGGGGCGCTTCCTGCAGGCAGCACTACCGAAAGCAAAACACCGCTCTCGGCCGATGCTTTGGATGCAGAGTTTGAAGCGCTGAAAAATTCGATGGACAAACCAAACCCATAAATCCATCCCGATGTGTATTGGGGCCAACTCACTCACGTTTGTAGAGTCTGGTCCATCGTTTTGTATTCAGGTCTGCCTTAACACAGGGGTAGACCTTAAGGCTTATGAAATTTGCTGAGCGCCTTCTAGCATTTCCGCCCAACGTTTTTGCCGAAATGGATCATGCCAAGCAACTGGCACGGTCTAAGGGGCAAACTATTATTGATTTATCGCTAGGGTCATCGGATCTGGCCGTGGATCCAACGATCCTTGCCACGATTGAGCGATCGCTTCAAGATCGAGAGACTCACGGTTATCTGCTATTTCATGGAACGCGCGCGTTCCGCGAAGCGGCGGCGGCTTGGTACGAGCGCAAATTTGGGCTACAGGTCGATCCTGAGACAGAAGTCTTGCCGTTAATCGGGTCTCAAGAAGGCACCGCTCATTTGCCACTTGCCCTCCTCAACCCTGGAGATTATGCCCTGTTAATGGATCCTGGCTACCCATCTCATGCAGGTGGGGTTTATTTAGCAGGCGGACAAATTTATCCGATGCCGTTACAGGCGGAGCGAGGCTTTCTGCCAGTCTTTGCCGATATTCCGGCAACTGTGCTTTCCCAGGCCCGCATGATGGTCTTAAGCTACCCCCACAACCCTACAACAGCCGTAGCAGACCTTGCCTTCTTTCAAGAAGCAGTGGCGTTTTGCCAAGCCCACGATATTGCCCTCATCCACGACTTTCCTTACGGCGATTTGGTGTTTAGCGATCAGCCTATGCCCTCTGTATTGCAAGCAGACCGCGATCGCACTTGCTCCATCGAATTTTTCACCTTTTCCAAGTCCTATAACATGGGTGGATTTCGCATCGGTTACGCCATTGGCAATGCCACCTTAATTCAGGGACTGCGCCAAATTAAAACCATTGTCGACTTCAACCAGTATCAAGGCATTCTACAGGGTGCCATTCACGCTCTCTCCCACTGCGATGCAGCAGTTGCGCAAACCGTGGCCACCTTTAAGGAACGTCGTGATGCCTTTGTAGAAGCCTTGCACCGCATCGGTTGGGCCGTACCCATGCCCTCAGCAACCATGTATATATGGGCAGCCCTACCTGAACCCTGGCAACAAAACTCAATCGAGTTTTG
>DATNQK010000581.1:0-2057 GCA_036704065.1 Stenomitos sp. | reverse complement strand
ACGGTACCTTAGCGGATATTTACGAAACGGTGAATCGGGCTACGCGTCTGGCCAAACAAGGTGACCTAGATACTCAAACCCTGGATCCGTTAGCCGTGGTTGAGACTAAAGCCTTAGAGCAATCCTCTGAGAAGGCATTTTATGAAGGTCTAAAAACTCTGCTGCCTCAAACCCAAACCGCTGCCAAAGAACGAGATTATGCATTGTTGGTGAAAGGGTTAGTGGCGATCGCGCCGACCATCCGCGAATTTTTTGATGGCGCAGATAGCGTTTTAGTGATGGCCGAAGACCTAAAGCTCAGACAGAACCGTCTTAACTTGCTGGGGTTACTCCGTAATCATGCTAGGGTTTTGGCAGACTTTGGCGAAATTGTTAAAAACTAAAAGTTAAGCTGCATGATCCAGAAATCAGAGACCATGTAGCTTGACTTGATGTTTGTCTCAAGTCCTTGTGGATGGGTATCGTAACCCTTTCCTGCAAATTTCAGGCAAGTCATCAGGTTTATTGTCCGCAAAAAAGTCGTACCGTTTTCGGTACGACTTTTTTGAAATTGACAAATCTCGTCAATGCCTAACCAGTTAAAACGAGTGCTGCTACGCGGTACCAGTAAAAATAACTTCAGGAAAGCGAGACTTTGCTTCATCTAGCGGTCTTCTGCGCCCTTCTTCTTGCCAATAGTTAATCACTTCCGTAGCTTTGTTTAAAACTTGGATGCGATCAACTTCTGAAATCCAGGTTTTTTTCTCAAGTTCTGTTTTCAGATCTTCCCAAGCATCGTTACGGGGCCAGAAAAAATAAGACGTGAGGGGACTTGTGCCATTGCCGACAACTTGATCCACAGCGAGTGCAACGTTCTCATCAAGCCAGAGAACCTTCAGTATGAACTTGGACAAATACACCTCCAACGATTAGCGATTGAGCCGATTGCTAATTGACCTACAATCTATGATCTTATCGCATTATTTTGGTACACGGATCGAAACTCTTAATAGATTGGCCGTGAACCTGCTCAAATGGATGGTTTTGTAAATCTTATGGATGCCTTAACGTCTCGCTGGTTGCCTCAAGCCGTGATTGTTTTTGATATCGATGGTGTTGTTAGAGATGTGTCTGGCTCCTATCGACGTGCCATTGCCGATACAGTCCACCACTTTACCGATGCTCAATATCGTCCGACCTCAGAGGAAATCGATGTGCTGAAGGCGGAGGGGGTTTGGAATAATGATTGGGAAGCCTCTCAAGAGTTGATCAAGCGGTTTTATCAGACTCAAGGTGTATCGACGCAATTGCCTGAGTATCAAGCGATCATTGACTTTTTTCAGTCCAAGTATCGGGGTGAAAACTTCAATGGATACATTAAAACTGAACCGTTGCTCATGAGCCAGACTTACTTAGAGGCTCTAACACAAGCAAAAGTTGCTTGGGCCTTTTTTAGCGGAGCCACACGAGCATCTGCGGAATACGTACTGAAGGGACGCATGGGTCTTGATCAATTTGTTTTGGTTGCAATGGAAGATGCACCAGGCAAGCCAGACCCGACCGGATTGTTTGAGGCTTTGACCCAGTTAGCTGATCGCTATGGCTTCTTGCCAGATTTATCCGCCCCCTTGAATATTCCCATTCTCTATGTGGGCGATACAGTGGCAGACATGCAAACCGTTGTTAGAGCCCAGCAAATCTATCCTTTACAGCAATGGATTGGCATTGGTGTCATTCCACCTCATGTTCAACAGCGATCCTCCTATGCACACTTATTACAGACAGCAGGAGCAGTGGCTACCTTAGACTCGGTTCAATTGTTATCACCGATGTGGCTGAACACGGAACTGTCCTTGTAAATGAGAACGTAAGTGGCGATCGCTGAAGGTGACGTACTACTTACTTAGCTTTTCGTTAACCCTCCTGGATATCTGATGTATGGTAATTTCTGAGAGGAATAGATGAAGGAATGTAAAGGAGCGTCAAAAGGGTAAAAAGAGCTTAGTAAGATTTACGAAACAGGAGAAGGAGAAGCGAGTTGTGAGCATTCCGAAGATAGAGTATGCACCGCGTAGTCA
>DATNQK010000580.1:0-2854 GCA_036704065.1 Stenomitos sp. | reverse complement strand
CTATAAAATTTCTGAAGAACGGCAATGTGCGACCAAGAGAGGCTGCGGCGCTGGCAGCTATCAGGCCAGACCTCATTTTAAACTTTTCAGAACGCTTTTATAGCGGACTACCCATATCTTTGAACGCAGTCCAAATCGTTATTGCCGGTGGATTCGCAAGTCTGGATTCTGAAATCCGCTTTGAGAGGGCATTGCAAGTCGACAAGTCATTTGGAAATCGGGCAAATGACATAGTAAAAGCGGCCAACAACCTTGCAGCCCTGCTTAGCAGTCCGGTCGAAGAATTGTATTTAAACTTAAGGGTGAAGTTGTGAACTTTGGCTTTGATTCAATTATCCTCTGGTCCAACCGGGGAGAAATGCGCACGGTTAGATTTGAACGAGACCGAGTCAATATCCTGACCGGTGAGAGCCATACAGGAAAAAGCGCACTTCTCGATATAATCGATTACTGCTTTCTTGCAAGTAGTCAAAAAATACCTTATAGCGTAATCAATGAAAATGTTAGTTGGTATGGATTGGAATTCTATATTAACGATAAATCGTATTTTATTGCGCGACGAAGTCCAGGCACAGGCTCGGTATCACCAGATTATTATTTTTCATCAGTAGGCAAAATCCCCCAACTTCCGGAAAGCAATATTTCCGAGGCTGACTTAAAAGCTCTTCTCGAAAGCGAGTTTGGTATTGATGAAAAGGTAACCATCGCTTATGGAGGGAGCGCCTTGCGAGCGGGTTCAAAGGTTTCGTTTAGATATTTTTTTCTTTTTAACACCATATCCGAAGATATAATTACAAGTAAAACTATATTTTTCGATAAACAATCTGAAGAACGTTATCGCGAGGCATTGCCAAGAATATTTGACATGGCTCTTGGAATCGACGATGTAGAAAATATCGCAATCCGAGAAAAAAGAGACATTTTAGAGAGAGAGATAAGCAGAAAACTCAGAAAAATCACTACCCTTCAGGGCAAAAAGGAGACTTTTGACGAAGAGCTTCGTGAAATAATTTCGGCTTCAGCACAGTACGGCTTCGTCAACCCTGAAACACAAGAGGTCAGCGCAGAAAGTATCAAAAAGGCTCTAAATGAAGCAGCAGAGCCAAAAAACTTCGTCCAGAATGGATTTTATGAAGACCTACTGACGCAGCTTTTAGTAATTGATAGAAAGTTAGGAAAACTTCGTGCCTTCACGTCAGAGCACAAAGCATACAAAAATTCTCTCAAAGGAATTAAAGATAGCCTTCTGCCAATTGACGAAATCATTAAACAATCATCTCGAATTGCAAAGTCAGATATTTTTGATGAACTAATCAGTGGCCTGAAACAAGACCTTGCAAAAATAAAGGAATTGACTATCAATAAAACCCCGGTGGATGGTCAAATTTCCAACATGATTAGAGACTTAGAGTTAGAAAAGTCTCGTTTACAAGAAGAGCTGGCGAAAGCACCTTCTGTCACCAAAAATTTTGTCGACGACCGTGAAAAGTGGATTTTCCTAGGCGAAGCGTTGGCTAAGCTGAAGCTGCTTGGTTCTGACTCTGAACAGAATGTGGTGTCCACAGATGACATTGAATCGCTTCAAAGCCAACTAGACTCATATGTTGTAAGAGACATTGAGGAATCTCGCAATACAGCGATTTCCCTCATAAATGAAATATCAAAAGAATTGCTTTCCGAGACTGGCAACGCTCTTGCAAATTACTCAGACTATCTTCCGGAATTTAGCTACAAAGAGAAGCGTCTGCGCATGCGGCGCCCCAAAACGAACATAGTTGAGGACCTGGGGAGTAGTTCGAATCACATGTTTCTTCACCTTATCCAATTTCTAGCATTGCACGAGGCTGCAATATCTCAGAAGTCATCTTTTGTCCCCCGATTTTTAATAATCGACCAACCGAGTCGACCTTATTATCCTGGCGAGAAGGTTAAAAATGGCGTGGTTCTCAAAAGCAGCGATTCCAAGATGGTCGAAATCGCATTTTTACTCCTTAGCAAGTTCTCTGAGCGCATTCAGCGTGTTTATGGCATAGGATTCCAAATCATCGTCTTGGAGCACGTTCCCAAGAAGGACTTCGAGAAAATACCTAACATTAATATTCTTCCAGAATTCACTGAAGAGGATGGCCTTATTCCTCAATCATGGATTTGAGGAATTTACATTAAAAAATCTCAATAAAATTATTTAAATCACAGGGTTTTTGGTATGCCTCAAGTACCATGTATGCGTTATTTAAAGTTCCTACTTTCAGTAGTCAGTCGCCCTAGCAAGTGAGACAGGTCCGCAAGCTTGTCCGCTATCAAGCTGCAAACGATTCCCCGTCGCTGCCAGCGCCCTTGCACAGCTAGCAGCCGCGAGCCCAGCAGCACCTGCCGTTGACGCTCGCGCACATGCTCCCAGACGATTACTTGGATAGCGCCGTACTCGTCTTCGAGCGAGACGAATACCACCCCGTTGGCTGTCTCTGGCTGCTGCCGAAGCGTCACAATTCCCGCAGTACGCACAAGCTGGCCATCACGCACTCTGCGTAGGTCGGCCGAGGTCTTGAGCCTGTACTTGTCGAGTCTTGGTCGCAGAAGCTTTAGCGGGTGGCTGCGCAGTGTCAGGCCTGTGGACGCGAAGTCCCAAAGGACCTCCTCCCCTTCGCGTGCAGCCGGTAGCTGCAGCACCTCTTCGTCGATAGGCGCATCGTGAAGAATCTCGGGCGCAGCATGCAGCGCAGCGGCTTCCCATACCTGCTCGCGGCGGTGTCCTGACAAGGACGCCAAAGCGTCGGCCGCAGCGAGCAACTTCATCTCATGCAACTCTAAACCGCAGCGGCGGGCCAGCTCTTCCGTGTTGTCGAAAGGCCCG
>DATNQK010000579.1:0-2594 GCA_036704065.1 Stenomitos sp. | reverse complement strand
GCGATCGCCTGCCCGTAGTGATTATTTGTGCCTCTGGCGGTGCCCGTATGCAAGAAGGCATGCTCAGCCTTGTGCAGATGGCCAAGACCTCAGCCGCCTTAGAGCGCCACCGCGAAGAACATCTGTTGTATATCCCAATCTTGACCCATCCCACCACCGGCGGCGTGACAGCTAGCTTCGCCATGTTGGGCGATATCATCATTGCCGAGCCGAAAGCCACCATTGGTTTTGCAGGGCGGCGGGTTGTTGAGCAAACCCTTAGAGAAAAATTGCCAGAGAACTTCCAAACCGCAGAGTACTTACTAGAGCAAGGCTTCGTTGATGCCATCGTGCCGCGCACACAGCTTAAGTCCTGCTTAGCCCGACTCATTGCCCTGCATCAAGGCACTGCTGGAGTGCCTCATGAAGCAACGGCCTCTGTTGATCCCAGCCATATTGTTACGCCTCAGTAAGCCTGCGTTTCTCCTAGGGTTGTTTTGGGAAACGGACGCTGCAATGGCATGATATTAGGTGAATCTATCTAGATGGGTTGCTGCCCTTAGCCATCGGCTGAACAGAGCCCCTCAAGCAAGGGGGTAGCCTAGTCCCCCATCATTTGGAATCACTGTAAGTCTGTGTTGAGAGCTTGATTCACTGAGGATAATGAAAGGAGAACTATGTTAAGACGATACTTTGGGCTAGTGGTGGCCGCAGTATTCTTTGCATTCCAACTCTGGACGGGCGCTGCTCAAGCTGCAGAACTTGATGCATCTACCCGAACCGTCCCGCTTAATGGCGCAGGGGACACCATTACGCTGACGCGCAAGCAGTATGACGAAGGTCATAAACTGTTCGACTCCACCTGCTCGACTTGCCATGTGGGCGGCGTTACCAAAACCAACCCCAGTCTCGATCTATCCCCTGAGACCCTGGCTTTGGCAAATCCCCAGCGCAATACCATTGAAGGGCTGGTCGATTACATGAAGAATCCGACAACCTATGACGGAGAAGAATCGATCGCCGAAATTCATCCCAGCTTAAAGAGTTCCGATATTTTCCCTAAAATGCGCAACTTAAGCGATGACGACCTTGTTGACATTGGCGGCTATATCTTGGTTCAGCCTAAAGTCCTAGGCGACAAGTGGGGCGGCGGTAAGATCTATTATTAAGCACCCTACAGCGAGACCACCTCTATCTTTTGCCGTGCTTGGATTGCCATGCTGAAGTCCGTCTGCCTGCGTTGGGTTGGGATCGTTTTGCTTTGGGGCGCAATCGCGCTGAGTGCAACTCCGGCTGTCCAAGCTGCAGAGATCGATGCCTATGTATCGCGTTACCTCAAAGCCTCTGAACCGATTAATTTGCCTTTGAATCAACAAGGCGAGACTCGCCTGTTCACAGCAGAAAATCTCTCTGCAGGTAAGCGCTTGTTTGAGGACCATTGCATTAGTTGCCATGTCGGGGGGGCGACGTTGCCTAACCCTTTTGTCTCTTTATCGCTAGACGATTTGAGAGGGGCTACGCCACCGCGCGACACGATCAATAGCTTGGTCGCTTTTCAACGGCATCCCCTCAGCTATGATGGTCAAGATTTTGGCTATGGGTGTCGTGAGGTGTCTGAATCCTGGCTATCGACAGAGGAACTCGAAACTGTAGCCGCATTTATTCTTCGAGCAGCAGATGTTGCACCGGGTTGGGGAAAGGAAAAGTTTTAAGAACTGTAAACGACTTTTCGCGTTCTAGTGCTTCAAAACCAAGCCTAGACCAGTCTAAAATAGTCGTGCAGTGCTTTCTTTGGCTTAATCCCCCTGCTCTAGTTAAGATTAGCCTGTTAAGAAAGTTCATGATTGCTTACTGTCGAATTTAGTTGGAGGAGAACCCTTTGAAAAAGCTGTTATCGGTAATTCTGTTAGCCGTTTCATTTTTGACGTTGGCTTTGGGACGTCCTGCTCTTGCTGCAGATGCTGCCCAGGGAGCGAAGGTATTTAGCGCGAACTGTGCTGCTTGCCACATGGGCGGCAACAACGTTGTGATGGCCAACAAGACCCTGAAAAAAGAAGCACTCGAGCAGTTCTCGATGTACTCTGCTGATGCCATCAAAACTCAGGTGACCAACGGCAAGAATGCAATGCCTGCTTTTGGTGGACGCCTCAGCAGCGATGAAATTGAAAACGTTGCTGCTTATGTTTTATCCCAAGCAGATAAGGGTTGGGCGGGTTAAGCCAAAGTTGGCTTTCACTCTCTGAGTGAGGACCATCCCTTAGCATTTAAAACAAGAGAGACCAAGTGATTGCTCTAGGGCAAGGCTTGGTCTTTTTTTATTTGGTGTTCCCAGGAGGCTGAGGGCTGAATCGGTTCCAGGCAAAGCTGGACAAGAGTGGATCGCTATGTTGGGTTACTTGCGCGGCAATCAGTTGAGCGGTGATGGGTGCTAATAAGATGCCGTTACGGTAGTGGCCTGTTGCCAAGGTGAGGTTGGTGTATGGGCTTGGGCCTAAGATGGGCAATTCGTCTGGGGTGGCAGGTCGGAAACCCCACCAGGTGCGCTCTAGTAAAAAATCTTGGAGGGGTGGATATAAGCGGAGTGCGGCATCTAAGAGATGACGGACCCCTACGGC
>DATNQK010000578.1:0-2460 GCA_036704065.1 Stenomitos sp. | reverse complement strand
TCTTTCTGCGTTTCTACAAGCGCTAGTTTCAGGGAGCCGGCGTTGGAGGCAATTGATCTTGGCCGTTGAGGTGTTGGACCCGGGCGTTAAGCCCGATGACGACGAGGCATTGCATTTGCTGGCAACCGGCCGCGGCAGCTTGGCTTTTTTGCTGGGGAACGAGGACGCGCGATTTCGACTTTTTTCGGGTTGTATCAATTGGGATCGAGTCGTTTTTGCAAGACTTGATGGCGATATTGCCGGCTTTATGGCATTTCAGTGGCAAGGGAAGGGGCCATATGCACCCAAACTCGCTGGTTTTTTCAGCGAGTTTGGCTACATTTCCGGATTCTGGCGTTGGTTCTTCAACCTTGTTTTAGAAGCCCGTGCGGGACACGAGGGGTTTTATGTCTATGGACTTAAGGTTATTCCAGCCGCCAGGCGGCAGGGAGTGGCCAGAGCCTTGATGGAGGCCGCTGAGCGCCACGCAGCCAGTCTTGGGGCCGGGATGGTTGAACTAGAAGTTTACGATACCAACGAGCGGGCGCTGGCCTTTTATCGGGCGCTGGATTATCAGGTTCGTGGGAGGGTTCGCCTCGTGTTTATGCGACGTTTGTTGAATTTTTCGGCGGTGTTGCGTCTGGCAAAGTCTGTGCACTGAGACAGGGGCTTAAAAAGCCGCCGCATACAGTTCGCCATGCCCCTCGCTTGACTTGTATAGCCGTACGTTTCGCCATATAGCTTTTCCAGACGTATTCGAAGGCTTGCGCGGTAAGCCGCGGAAAAGGTGAAAACAGCGGGTTGAACGGGTTGTCGCGGGCCTGCATCCAGACGGTCATGCGGGTTGCGCCCGGTGCCGCATCGCCGCGGCGGTGGATGGCATGCACGTTGGCAACCAGTAGTGTGTTGGCCGGCACCTTCATGGCAACCGCTTGGCCGTAGCCAAGTTCTTCCGCATCCTTCTCAGCGACGCGGAAGGAGCCGTCCCAGTAACGGGTTTCAGGTCGCATGGAATTGTTGAGTGATGCGATCAGGCTTTGTCGATATTCCCATTTGATGCGTTTCCAGGTGAGGCGATGCGAGCCAGGAACGACAATAAACGGGCCATTGCGGTCGGAAACGTCGTCGACATAGAGCCAGGCTTTGACACAGGGGTGGAACGTATCGGTGTGGAAATCCTTTTGTGGGTCGGCCTGCGCCGACTGGCTGGCGTGATGAACGATATTTTCCAGATGAAAGAAGGGGATTCGGTTTTTTGACGAGGTGTAGCGCAGTAACCGGAGTAGTTTGGCATCAGAGCAAAAGGTCTGGCATTGCGGCAATTCTGCCAGTACCGATTCTGTTAAATACAGGCGTTGGGTGATTGTACTGCCCTCGGTTTCTTCGCGGATTTCGCCTTTGTATTGTTCGATCTCGGCTTTGAGTTGATCGAAGTGCTCCGTTGGCAGAAAGTTTTCGATCTTCAGGTAGCCATCTCGATGGAATTGTCGCCGCTGTTCAGCGTTAACCAGGGGAGCGAGCAGGAACAGGCGAAAGTTGAAGAGCAGATGGGAGATCACTACGCGTGCGACATGGAGCCCAAGTCCGTTGAGGAGTCGATTTCCGATGATCGGGTTGTTCCTGAAGGATTTGTCCCAGGTGAATACCTTGATCAAGGCAAGGGGCAGGCTAATGAGCGATTTGGCAAGATGGGGTGCTGTCATGTCGATGGCAGGGATTTTTTGTTGTTGAGATTTTTGCGAATGGCATTCAGTTTATGCAGCATTAGAGAAACTACGTCCAGTCGAGTAAGTGCCGACCACCGAACGTATACCCCGCTGGCATTGAGGTTGCCGATAGCAAAGCATTTTGCAAACCTTTCGAAGCCGCCAGGTGCCGTTTCTTCAAAGCAAGCGTTGACGAATAGGGTATCAAAGCCGAATTCATGCCGGAATATGTAGGCCAGCGAGTCGGCATGGAGAGCAATATCCGCTTGTGTCGATGGAATTTCTTCGATTTTACCGAGTAAGTCGATACGCAGCGTGGTGTCAAGATTGGTGAGTCGGACGGTAGTGCTGCCGAATGGATGGATGGACAACAACTGCTGGGCGGCGTGCAGCAATAGGCGGTTGTTGGTCCGGCACAGTCTGGCCTGGTATTGGGTAAAGAGCGAAAACAGGGAGGCTACAGTTTCGTTATCGGGATAGCTGGAAAGGGGGGCTTGAGGAAGTGTGGTGTATTGTTCCCTCCAGAAATCGAGGCTGGCCGGGTTTTGTACCAATTGTTCCACTGCCTGGGTTTCTCCCGGGGCCATGAAAATTAGTCGGGAGGATGTCCTGCTTTGTTCGGCCACAACGTTGTCGGGATGGTTGGCGGCATCGTTCATGTAACTGTTCAGACGATTTGAGAAGCGTACGAAACTGGCGAACAAAACACAGGCTTTGGGAGCGAGGGCGTCGATCTGTCTGTGCATGGCTTCCAGTTTGTGGCGGGCTGCCTTTT
>DATNQK010000577.1:0-2064 GCA_036704065.1 Stenomitos sp. | reverse complement strand
TATATCGACTAGAACCCGAAGAAGTGGAGGCTTTGCACTTAGAAAGTTATTGGGACGGGTTAGAAATGGATTTGGGAATTGTGGCGATCGAATGGGCGGAAAGATTGCAGTACAAGCCAGAAAATTATTTGCAAATTTCTTTGAGTTATCTAGATAACTGGCGGCAAGCTGAAGTAATTGGTAATGGCGACTTATTGGATTGGCAATTGGAAGTTTGAGAAAAGGCGATCGAACTTACTGCGTCGGACGTTTGACTCGAATCACTGTAGTTTAGACTAAAAAATGATTGCAGCCAAAAGTAGCCGCCTTTGAATATCCGGCAAGCTGTTACTCAAAAACTCAAGAGGTATCAGATTAAATAACTAATTTTGAAGACTTTTTACGTCGAGAGACCCGTTTTTTCACAGTGGGATATCGCGGTGCTACCGTCCGTACCCTTCCTTTTTCCCAGCCGGGGGATTTTCCCCTCTGTTTAGGCATTTTTGTAGGAGTCCCAATGTCAACTAAAAGCGAAAACATTGATTGGGCAACACGTCCAGGAGTTAAACTGATATTAGCAGATTGCCAAGGTAATACATTCTCAACCACTAAATTCCTAGCTAACCAGAGTTGCCAACTCATCAATGGCATTAAATCACTCCAACGCTCGGATTGTTCGGGAGTTCTCAAATTAGGCAATGTCCAATGCAATCTTTGCTTAGCAAACCGATACCAATGATCGACTCCAAAGCGTCGTAAATATTTAAACCAAACAGTTTCTAATGGTAGAGTTCGTTCTCCAACCCAAGCCAACCATAAGGGTGGAAATGGCTGACCATTTGACATGGGCTTCATTCTTTCGATCAGAATTAAATTGATTGGATGTTCGGGCGCACGATAAAAATGCAAGTTAAGCCATTGTCTGACTCGGACTTTTCCCAAATCTGGATGTTCGTCAATTTCAATCGAAGTATTCTCTTGAAGCCATGTGGTTGGGTCAGAGAGCCTCATTTTTTGCCCGTGTTTTCGCGGTCTACCGCGACCACTATATGCTGGTGGTGCTGACCACAAGCAGGCATTTTTTCGGACTCTCATTAAACAATCAGCAGGGATGGAAGCTTGCGTTAGCGCCAGTACCCAACAAGCATTCCCATATTCTCGATCCAAAACTGCTAAAACTGGGTTGACGCTCTGTTCACAGACAAGTTTGAGTTGGGAAGCTGCTTGAAGTATGGGTGAAGACCCACTACTAATTCTTTCATGGAGCAGGGGTAATGCCCAACTTCCTTGAGCTTCAGGTATCCACGCAATGGTACTGTATCCCTGACCCACAATGGAGCCTCTCTGATATTCATGGGTTCTGTCTTTTAATGTTTTGGCATCTCGTCTCCCCCATGCAGTGTGGTCGATTGCTACTAATATGTGTTCGGTTGGGGGTGCTTCTTTCTGTAATTGCTCCAGATACAACTCCATCAGTTTTTTCCGGTCTGGCCTTGTGTCTTGTAATGCTTCATAGATGCTTGCCCATTGACGCTTGAATAATGGATTGAGTGAAAATTCCGCTAAACACGACGCATTCGGAGTGGTCATCACTGCATCCATGAGCTCGAAAGTGGCATCCTTGGCTTGCACCAATAATTCGTATGCTGCTTGACGAAAGTCTTTTAATCGTTCATTGTTCATTGAGGGAGTGGATAGGTTTTGTTTTTCACCCTCATTCTCTCCCGGCGCGGTGGCTCAAGTTCTACTGAAAGCCACCGTTCTCATCTTTGGTTAGTCTAAACTACAGTTAAAGCAGCACAATAAAAATCTACAATAAAATTGTCGATCGGTCGCTGTCTCAAAACTCGAAAAGGGAAATTTCTCAGAAAATCTTCCCAAAGTTTCTTTTCGGCTGGAGTTGGATTTTTCCGAAGTTCCTTGGCGATAGGGATGAGTTTTGGGTTGTAAGGTAGGTGGAAATTCGAGTCGTTTAATTTGATCGTCATCCTCCTAATCTCGGATCGATCCCCCCTAACCCCCCTTAAGAAGGGGGGGACAAGAGTTTAACTGCCTAATCTAATCTCAAACATCATAAATCAAAAC
>DATNQK010000576.1:0-4241 GCA_036704065.1 Stenomitos sp. | reverse complement strand
CGTTATCCCTAAATCTGCCCGCATCATGTCTTGGAGTAACCGCGTAAACTTGATCATCCTCAACCGGGTCTTCGGAAGGAGGAAATAATCTATTGAGATTATCAAATAACCAGCCTAATTGATCGGCGTCTAAATGCGAATAAATCTTGTCTGAATATACGGCAGAATGGGCAACTGCTAAAATCACTTCTTTTGCGAGTTCCGCATCTTCCGTTAAGAACCGCTGTATGTTTGCGGCATTATGTAGCAGCCGCACAAAGATTTTAACCCCCTAGTCGCCTAAGATAGCGTCTTATTTTCCCACAAAATGAGGCGCTCTATGGCAGAATCCCACGTGATTACCGGACTGGTGGCAAAGCGAGCCGAACTGGCGGGTCTGATTGATCACCACCGCAAAGAAATCGAGCGGCTAACCCATGACATTGCCGCCCTGGATGCCGCCATCAAGCTATTCGAGCCTGACTACCGGATTCGATCCATCAAACCCAAGCGTTACCAAAAGAAAAATAGCTTCTTCAAAAACGGCGAAGCGGGGCGGACAGTCCTTGAGATATTAAGGAAGGCAGAGAATCCCTTAAGCACTCAGGAAATCGCCCACTCGGTCATGGCTGAGAAAGGCATCGCGCCAGATCATGAAAAACCCCTGCAAGCATCCCTGCTCACCACGCTTCGAAATTACCAGAAAAAAGGGCTCGTGGGTATGACCGGCAGGGACCGGAACGGTGGGTGTATTTGGGTTTTGATGAACTGATAAAAGCAACTGATATGCTAGAACTTGGGTTGTGATATATTATCTTAGTGGCTAGAGTCGCTCTCGAAATGCTACGTCCCGCAGAACGTAGTAGCCACATTCATATCAATCTGCTTCTCTTGCGGGGATATTGATGTCTTTAGATAAAGATCAAATATTTTATGGCGATGTTCAAGTACGCCATGATGTTCAAGGTTTTATTAGTCTTAACGATATGTGGGTTGCTGCCGGCTTACCTGAAGGCAAACGAGACCCAAGACGATGGAAAGACGAAGCTGGCAAAGAGTTCATTGAATTTGTTGCAAATAATTTAAATGTCCGTGTAGCGGACATTTACAAAACTCAACGGGGTAAGCACGGCGGCGGCACTTGGGCGCACTGGCAAATTGCTTTAGCTTACGCCAAATACCTTTCTCCTGAATTTCATGCTTGGGCCAACCAAGCTATCAAAGATCGCATTGAGGAAGATCATAATCCTGAACTTGGTATTGAAAGAAGCAGAGAAAGAGCTATTGAAAATTGGCGTAAGCAAGGTAAGGATAATGATTACATCGCCGCAAGAATTAAAGGAATTGATGCTCGCAATAGCTTTACCGGCACGCTAAAGAACCATAATGTATCTGGCTTCGGTTACGCGAATTGCACCGATAATATTTATATACCTATTTTGGGCGGTAAGGCGGTCGACATTCGAAAGCAAAAAGACTTGCCTAAAAAAGCCAATGTAAGGGACAACATGTCAACTGTAGAATTGGGCGGCGTCATGTTTGCTGAGATACTGGCGGCAGATAAAATAAAGCGAGAGAATCGCCAAGGCAATAACTCTTGTGCTTCAGCTTGTCTTAGTGCTGGAATAGATATTAAATCCGTAATTGATAAACACGAAAACTCTTTTACAAAACACAAAGAACAATCAATAAGTCATGAAATATCTATTGTTTCAAGGCTTAATAAAATTAGAGATAGTTTGAAGTAATACCCATCTAAGCCGCCAGCCGCTCTTCCTTCTTCTTATTTCCCTGCCAGTACCCGCACCAATCATGATGCGTCCGCGTCTGGGCGCATTTCTTGACGATATCCCTGAAGATTTCGCCATTGGGCAGGCGGCGGGTATCTTCCCGGTAAGCGGCTTCGTTGGCGTAGTTGGCCAAATACAGATTGCCGAACTTATGGTTCTGTCCGTACTGCATCCGGCGGAAACGTGAAAAGTACGATTCGGCCTGATTGTTGGTGATGCCGGCATCGCTCCGGTATTCCTTGGCATGATTGACGCGGCGGGTATCGAATTTGGCGTGGAGCACGTCGTAGGCGCTGGCTTCATCGGCGCAAATGACCGCGCCTTTCTTCACGAAGCGTCCGGCCAGTTGGCTCACGTCGGCCTGATTCTCCGACTTGATCACAAACGTCAGTGTTCTCTTCGCACCCTGTCCTTCGGATTCTGCATCCTTCTGCCGCATGACCAAAACGCACCGTTTGTTAGGCTTTTGGTTTTCCGCCAAACGGCGGTCGATCCGGTCTTCCTTCTTGTTCTTCTCGCGGATCGTGCCGTTCACATAAGTGCCGTCCATATGCACTTCACCGGCCAGTGGCGCCGTATCGCGATGCTCGATCAATGATTCCCTGATTTTATGCGCCATGACAAACGCCGTCTTGTATTGAACGCCCAGGTCGCGAGCCAATTGCAGAGCCGACAGTCCCTTGACCGCATTGGTATAGATCGCGATCGCGGCCAGGTAAACCCGGAGCGGCAGTTTGTGGAAGGCGAAGATCGTCCCGGAAGTGATCGAGAAAGTATGACCACAATCCTTGCAGCGCCATTGTTGGCGGGTGCGAATGAAGTAGTGCCTGCTGATTGCGCCGCAGGCCGGGCAAACCACGGCCTCATCCGATTCCCAACGCACTTCCTTGAAGACCTGGAAGGCTTGATCGTCGGTCATTTCCATCACCTTGCGCACGGACAGGGAACGGGCTTTGGCGGACAGCAGGAAGTGTTGAGACATGGGCATTTCTCCGTAAATCTTCAAATATGGAGAAATTTTAACACTTATAAAGAATCCGGTAAACAGATATGGAGAATTTTTACCTATTTGTGTAGAATTTTTTACGCGATCAAATTAATTAGAGAGAACCGTTATGTCTGAACAGATTGAAAAAGACTGGAACCGTGTCGCCAGCACAACGTTAAAGGCGGAATTGGCCCGTGCTGACATTGGCTATGAGGAATTAACTAAGCGCCTTGCACAAATCGGCGTAGAGGAAACCTACAAGAGCGTGGCCGCCAAGATTAACCGGGGATCATTTAGCTTTGCGTTCTTTGCTCAGTGCATGGAGGCGCTTGGTATTAGAGATGTACGCCTACATTAATGGCATACACTTATGAAAATATTTCAAAAGATTAAACAGTGGTATGGTGGCAAGGATGTTAAGGATGATCCAGATGCACCCGATACATTAGGGGGAATGATGGTAATGAATTCATACCACAAGGAATTCCATTGGAGTGCTGAATTAGCCAGGCGTACTTGGAAATTTATTTCCAGAAACCGGGTAAGTATGTTGACACTCGTTTTCACAGCATTGACCGCTATTGGTACTCTTGGGCTGTGGCTCTACCCTATTCAACAAATCCAACCACCTCCGGTTGCGCCAGTGCTGAACAAGGACAACGCAAGTGAGAAAACCCCACCACCAAGCACTAAACCACATAAGAAATTCTCTAAGCATGACGCACCCTTTAACAAAAATAACCAAAAAATAAAATCAATTTAGAATTACTTTAATTGGTTTTTTTGTGATAAACCATGCCATTTTCCGCCTTTGTGCGGCTGCTACATAATGCCGAAATTTTTCACCTTTTGGTAATCGTTTGCCGCCTTTGATTATAGCGACATCATCGACACGCTTTTCTACCCAACTCGCTGGCACCAAGCCGATTTCAGTTTTCTTCTGCGCTTCGCTGCGCAAACCTTCAGTGAACAGCTTCTGCATCAGCGCTTTTTTCAGCTCTTGCGTAATATCGACTAGGCTATCCTGCAATTCGACAGCTTGCTGAATCGTGGAAAGCACCGCCGCGATTTTCTTTTGTTCGTTTTTAGGCGCCAGCCAAATTCTCTGGTTTCGGATTATCGTCTGGCTAATATTGGGTTGGGCTCCGCCATGCCCCTGTAACACCAAGTTTTCTCGGTTATAAATTAACTGGTAACGTAAATACTGCGGAATACATAATGATGGGTCTGGGAAGAACGCGCAAATAGCTTGGTTCGACGATGCGTCTATTCCAAGGGTTGCAGTTTTGCCAATAGTGGCACCATACATCGCCATCAGTACTGTTCCAGCTGGAAACAATTTTGCTGAGGAGTTTGCAAGTGCTTCCTCTGTAATAGATTCATCAGTGGCATTAATTAGGCCATCTTTTAATTCACCAGATTTTACCCATGGAATATTACCCAAGAAATATTCAGGATTTTTTCGACTTGGTGTACCGCCGCTA
>DATNQK010000575.1:0-4037 GCA_036704065.1 Stenomitos sp. | reverse complement strand
TAGGCATAGGATTGGCGATCTGAATTTAGACCGTGGGAGATGACCACTACAGGCTGCGGCTGGTCAGTTTGGGGCACATAAGCATCTGCAATTAACGTGCGGATATGCCGCGTATACCGGAGCCGTTTAGGGCTATCGTCATGGAGGGTGAGGGTATATTTTTCCCACTTCAAAGGCCCAGGTTGTCTAAGAGCCAATAGCTGGGAAGAGGCAGGCGGCTGTAGCGGTGTACCTGCGGATAATGTTTGAATTTGGCGCGTTACACTTGCGGTTTGATCTAAAAGCCAATTGGCTTCTTTCACCACACGCACAATGTCTTCTACGTTAACGACTAAGTCTGGGCTAGGGTAGTACCGCAAAATTGAAAGGGGGGTCATGCCTTCTGGATCGGCAGCGGACAAGATCAGTGCGGATCTGAGGGCATAAAAGCTTCCCTGCCCTTGGGGCGTTTGAATAATTTGGCTTAAACGGCTCAGCAATATTTCCCCTGTAGGGGAATACAAAAACTGGCTGACTGACACTGGCGAGAGATTAACTGTTTGCAGCAGTCCCTCACGCAATTGCGCCAACTGTTGCTGCGGCACAAACCGCGAGTAGGATAATAGTTCATCAGAAAGCTGACCAGTACGGGCGTAGTCTTCTAATGCTCGGATGGAAAGAGAGCGACCAAATATAGAGTAATTAACAAAGATTCGCTCCGCTGCTGTAGCAGGGACTGCCATCGCTTGAGACAGTGCAAACGCTGCAATCATGCCCCCCAGACAGTTCCATCGGCCCCCATGTCGCTGTTTTTGCACAAGTTTAATCCCTCAGCGTTCAGGTGATTGCTTCTTAATTCTGCAACAGTTTTACAGTGGTTCGCGCTGAAGCGGATAAGGAAGCCTGCTTTAAGGTGCGTGAGGCCGATGCCATACCCAAATCTAAAGCAACGAGTTTAAAGGGCATTTTTGATGCGCTCTAAATCCGCGGGCGAAAGGGATGAAACACCTCGTAACAGTAATGGCTGAATGCTTTGGGCCTGAATGGAGGCTGGTGTTAAAAAGACGGAGGCGTTGGGCTGATATTTGACATGGGTTTGGAAGAAGGCTAAACCCAGGGCTCTCATATAAATACGTGCTACATCGGGTGTGCGGCCAATGAGTTCTTTGGGGGTTACAAACACGCGTTCTGCGGGTTGCAGTTCGTCAATACAAGAAAAGTGTGTGGCTCCATCAATTAGCAGAAGGGTTTTGCTAATATCTGGCAACCAGGTAAAGGGTTCAATTTGTTCGCTAAGGGGGGGCGCAATGCTATCGGCACTGCCAGACACGATCATCGTGGGTGCTTGGACTGTTTTCATGCCTTCTGGGCCAAACACGCTGTTCGCCACTGGGTTAACTGCGATCGCCGCTTTCACCCGAGTATCTCGCAAGGTGTAGGGTTGTGCTGGCAATTGATTGGCCTGACACTGCAATAGCAACGATACATTTAAGCTTTTGGATAACTGCTGCGGCCCACAGTCATTTTGCAATCTTGGGAAATTCAGTTGGGCACCTGCCAAGGCTAAGGCTGTATAGCCACCGAAGGATTGTCCCATGACGCCTACTTGGTCCAGATTCAATCGTCCTTTGAACCGTTCATCGGTCTGGTTCATCTGGGCGAGTTGATCGAGCAAGTAGGAGACATCAAGGGGACGATCTAGAAATTCGGTTGGGTTAGAGACATCGGATGCTTTACCATCGAGCAACGCTTCGATCTGGCGATTGGAACTGCCAGGATGTTCTGGCACTGCTACGACATAGCCATGAGAGGCCAAGTGCTCTGCAAAATATTTAAAGGAGGCACGGCCTGAACCCAATCCATGAGAGATGGCAATGATAGGCATCGGCAGAGAACGCGCCAATTTTGGCACATAAATATCGGCACTAAATTGTCGTGCATGGCCTGAGATTTTTAGGCGTTGGGGTCGATTATCCACTAGGTCGAGGGAGAGTACATCCCAAGCAAATGTTCCAGGCTTGCGCAGTGAAATTAAGTCTGTAAGGCGTGCGGATTTTGTAGAGCGTGCTGCGAGATCCGAACGTTGTTGAACTAGGGCAATGGAACGATTGGTTTGTTGTACTAACTGACGAATGGACTGAAAGACTGAGATGCCCTGCGATACATCTAGCTGAATGCCAGCTTCTGGGTAATTACGCAAAAGACTTAAAACGGTTAGTCCTTTCGGATCGCCTGCGGCCAAAATCATGGCGGAGCGCAATGCTTGGACGCTAGAGCCTTTCGATTTGGATTGAACTAAGGTGCTTGCTCGCTCTAGTAGTTTTTCGCCTGTTGGTGTGTACAAGAACTGCGAAATCACCTGACTGGAAAGTTCAATCCGCGTTTTCAGCGCTTCTCTTAGGTCTTGCAGTTGCGCGGGTTTCAGGTATTTGGCGTAGGTTTTCAGGGTAGGAGACAACCGCCCTTCTCTGGCATAAACTTCCAAATCAGCTACAGGCAGAGCAATTTCAATAAACCCATAGTTGGCATAAACACGCTCTGCGGCTGTTGCGACAGATGCCCATAGCGTTAGGGCAAGACCGAAACCACTTAGACACCCAAGCTTTAAAACGCGTTTTTGACTTACTTTTTTCACGCGATGCCATTAATTTTCTAACAGTTTAAGATAGACCCCGCAGCTTACAAAAACCAAAGGCTCGATCTATCCTTCAATCGCAATCTTAACCTGAAAGCTCAAGGAACTAGAACTTGGTCGAAACAGAACTGATCTATCAGTAGGCTTCTTACAGAACTATTAAGGCCCATGAACACGTTAATTGCCTTGGAAGGTCTATCCATTCATCAGCCTAGCAGCAGATGAGGCGAAATCAAGATATATGGGCAAAGCAGCACCCTAAGGGAAGCTTTCGAGTCTTTGAGCGACACTGCACACAACGTCTGCGATTCAGAGATCATCATCGCTTCGCCAAATTTAAAGGTTATATTCCAAGCCTTTTCATAAGGTATCAACTCAAAGCATATTATAGACGACTCACAACATCATTATTTCCATCGCTAGGCATAATTCAATTCAAAACAGATCAATGCAGACTCTCGTTCATAGAAGTTCTAACAAAGCAATCATTCCATATACAAATTAGACTTAAGCCAGAATAAAAACAAGTAAAATAAATTATAAAGATTCAGGCTAGATTTGTGTATCAACAAATGTCTTGAAGGTCTTAATATCTTCCACCAATTCACTTGGAATAATAATTTCTTCTTCGTCCCAACGATCAATACAAGCAATAACATTCGATTTTCTAGCTGTTCCTATAGAAATTGAAGATATGAAAGGACTACCGATTGCATATTGAAGAGCTATATCTAAATTTATAGTCCATGAAATACCACATAGTAAGGGCTCGGCATGACCACGAAATACAATAAACTCTTCTGGCAATTTAGAAAGTTTATCTTTTTCAGTGGGTGTCATCATGTGATGAACATTTTCACTGAGTGGTTGATGATCAATTAACCCTAGCATCAACTCAAGAAATGAGGATGATTGACCCAAACATTCTGGATCTGTCCAAATTTGCCCAAGAAGTCGGAAGTACTGAGGGTCTTCTCCTGGAAAATCAGTTCTTTTTATCTCTTGCTTTAAGAATTCAGAGACTCGTTCACAACATGGCAAATACGGAAGAAACGATTGCCATTCATTGGGAGAGGAACGCTTTATGCTTTGTTCTATTTTATAGGAGTATAACCTATTGATTCGCTTGTACAGCCTAGGATGAACTCCACCATCCAAATGTACAAGTGGATGATGAAGTTCATCTTCGTGCAAATAAGGTTGAAGATCTGAATGTAGCTTTGGAAGGCTATAATTCCTAATCAGTTCGTTAATCGTTGAATAATCATACATTATAAAAATATTTGACTAAAATTTCATATTTTGCCAAAAATTATACATTTTGCACCATATTCAAAGTAATAAACATTCCCCTCAGTGATGTATTCATTAGCCAAACTAGGCGTCAAGTACCAAAAAGGGAAATGAGTTTTTGTCACGGCAG
>DATNQK010000574.1:0-4269 GCA_036704065.1 Stenomitos sp. | reverse complement strand
TGTGATTGCAGTGGAAGCAGCAACCACTTGCGGTACAGACTTAAAAGTTTGGCGACGCGGTGGCCATGCACGCATGCTAAAACCGCCCACACTCTTTGGTCACGAAGCCGCAGGTCGCATTGTTGCTCTAGGGTCAGGGGTAACAGGGTGGGCCGTTGGCGATCGCGTGGTTGCCAATAACTCAGCCCCTTGCATGAACTGCTTCTACTGTCGCCGGCAAGAATACTCCCTGTGTACCGATTTACTGTTTAACAACGGCACCTTTGCCCAATTCCTCAAAATTCCAGCACCGATTGTGCAGCATAACTTGCTGGCCATTCCAGAGGATGTCCCTGAAGCCCTAGCCGCCCTCACTGAACCGCTTGCTTGCGTACTCCACGGAGTCGCTCGTTCTGGATTCTCACCAGATTTGCAAAGCCGCTGGGGCGCAGCACCCCAAATCACCGTAATTGGAGACGGGGCCATCGGGCTGATGTTTGTTGGCGCTTTAGCCAGCCAAGGTGCAGAAGTGACCTTATTTGGCGGCTCTGAGCAGCGCTTGCGCATTGGCGAAAAGTTTGGTGCCGTTCGCACCTTTAATCACCGTCAAATCGAAGATATGCCGAGCGTCGTTAAATCCTTTACCGCAGGCATGGGCGCAGATATCGTCGTGGAAGCAACTGGGGTGCCCAGCGTCTGGGAAACGGCGATCGCCTGTGCTCGTCCAGGGGCAACGGTCAACTTATTCGGCGGCTGCCCACGCGATACCAGCATTACAGTCGACACCGAACTACTCCACTACAACGAACTCACCCTCAAAGGCGTATTTCACAACACCCCCTACTTTGTACGCCAAGCTCTGGAGTTGATTGCTAGCCGCACCTTGCCCTTGGAACTGATGCTGACAGACGAACAACCCTTAGCCAACCTTGGCCAGGTATTTACCGATATGAAGGAACGCAAAACCATTAAAGCCACAATCTTGCCGGGGTGAGATTAACTCAACAGCCTGCACAAAAGTTAGAGAAGCATTCCAGGCTTTAGCCCATGCTCCTACCGTAAACTGACCAACACCAGGTAAATCCCCAAACTAATGGCCAGTACCCACAGCCCACTTACCAACCCGCCCGGTATCATCGTTAAAACGGCAAAACCGCGTAACAGATAAACAACGACGGCGATCGCCAACACGATCCAAAAACACTGCGTCAGCCAAGGCGGTTTCAAAAATGACATAAGCCTATTGCGGGGGTAGAGCAATCAAGGAACAGCGAATCTAGCACATCTGCCGCCATTCTCCTCCCATCATGCCAGAAACCCATCATGGCGAGTCGGGCAGTGCATCATTGGTGCCCGTCGGCAAAAACTCCCCCGCTTGTTGCTCAAACTGAGCCAAGCCATAGTTCACGGCAATGGATAAGCCAACACCAAAAGCAAGCGTCAGCACTAAGCATCCAGCCATAACCGCAAGAATTTGCTGCGGTAGCGTTTTCATAGCTCTTTTCCTTGTCTTCGCATTTGCTTTACAAAAGTGCCGTCTTTTCCCAGCATAGAGAAGGACAACAACCCCTGTGGGAGTAGAACGAGTGGAACGTACATTTTTAGCAATCAAACCCGACGGCGTACAACGCAAACTAGTGGGCGAGATCATTCGTCGTTTTGAGGCAAAGGGGTTTACCTTAGTCGGCCTCAAGTTGATGGTTGTAAGCCGCAACTTAGCCGAACAGCACTACGGTGAGCATAAAGAAAAGCCATTTTTTGGCGGCCTTGTGGACTTCATTACCTCCGGCCCAGTTGTAGCAATGGTTTGGGAAGGTAAAGGCGTCGTCGCCTCTGCCCGTAAGATCATTGGAGCTACCAACCCACTCAACTCCGAACCAGGCACTATCCGAGGCGATTTTGGGGTGGATATTGGTCGTAACATTATTCACGGTTCCGATGCAGTTGAAACGGCTGAACGCGAAATTGCCCTGTGGTTTAAGGCAGAAGAGTTAGCAGGCTGGGCTCCAACCTTAAACACTTGGATTTACGAATAGGTAGCTCCGAAGCCTGAACGATCAAGTAGGCAGAAGGTTGCCCAATAACCGACCCAGTCGCTAGATGCAGGAATTCCCATCAGGATCCACTTTAGGCTGAATGACGGGAATCAGGCATCGTTCTCTAAAGACAAAGCGGGATGCAGCACAATCGGCACGCATCCCGCTTTACTGTAGCTGGCCAGATTTACTTGATAACGTTGAGATCTTTGAGATCTTTCAGCTCAACTGCTGCCGATGCTTCTCCTAACAACGCATCTGGGGATGCTTCACCTTCCGCTAAGGGAACTGGTTCTGCATCTTCACCGACTCGCTTAGAGAAACCCCAGATAAACACCCCTGCAATCACAGTAATCATCAACCACTGAGGCGGAGCCAAGTCATCGTTAAACACCTTAACCAGCAATCGGGCACCCACAAGGGCAACGGTAATGTAGCCAGCATCTTGCAGATGCACAAATTCCTTGAGCCAACGGATAAATAACTCTGCCATCGCTCGTAGCATGACGATGCCAATTACACCACCCAAAATAACCAGCCATCGCTCATTCGCCAGGGCAATGGCCGTAGTCACGCTATCCAAGGAGAACGCTAAGTCCGTCACTGCAATCAGGGGGATAACCTGCCAGATGGTTGTAAAGCGAGGGCCATGATGATGACCTTCCTCTTCGTCGGACAAGAAGTATTGCAGCGATAACCAGAGCAAATAGGCCGCACCCAACAGCTCAAACTGCCAATACTGGATGACCCAGGTGGCCGTAAACACCAGCGCCATTCGCATCCCAAAGGCAGCAATCATCCCTAGATTCAAAGCGCGTTTCTGGAGCTTATCATCCTCAATGCCTTGAACAAGAGCTGCTAAGGCGATCGCATTATCGGCAGACAAGACAGCCTCAAGGCCGACCAGAATCAGCACCAGAAAAATAGTGTGAACCCCAATATGGGTCGAAAGCTCAGGTAAATGGTCTAGCATTCCAGTGTCGTGGGCGTAATGTAAAAACCTAGCCACATAAACCAGCAGCGGTCGAGGCAAACAGAAATAGCTCTGTGGGCTTATGTTTTACCCTAACGCTAACTGCAAATTTTATGCACCTTTGTCCAGGATACTCACATCCTTAAGCATTCTTCTAGCACCCCCGCCTCGAACTACGGCACCAAGCGGTGCAAACCTCATCCGCAAAGCACAAACTCTAGTCAGCTTCCAGTTCCAGATCGTTAACCTTTTTGCACAGAGTGTTTCATCATGTAACAAAGGATTCCGCAAAAGCCCACTTTGCACGACATTGTGAACTATTAGCGCAATTTCAAGGAGTTTGTCCTTATGCTCTCAGATACTCAGGTCTATGTTGCACTAGTCGTTGCACTCATCCCTGGCTTTTTCGCCTTCCGTCTTGCAACCGAACTGTATAAATAAATTAAGATCTACTTTCTTTAAGGGCTTGCACATCTTGTCCACAGGATGTGCAAGTTTTTTTATAGCTTAGCTAGAGTACCTTTTACCACACTCGTACCGCCAAAGCGGGGATCGCCTAGTCTATAAGCCTTTGATGCCAGTCATCCTCTAAAGCGTTGGCGCAAAGTTGGACATTAGCACCCGAAAGGCTTACCCCCAGCGTCTCAGTCCCATTTTTGAAACTCGAAAAAATCTAAATTTTTCATTGACTTTCTGGCCTCAGCTTCGCTACACTGGCTCCGCATAAATCATCATTTTGCTAAGGGCTAGGCTTCCTACAAGTCCTCACTCCAGAGCGATCCGTAGCGAGTCTGTCCGATTTCATACCCCAGACCAAGGGCTTCAATCCTAATTTTTCTCTATATCTTTATTTTCTTTTAAGAAATGGAGAAATAAGACCAAGGATCGCCCTGCGTGGATGTTGGTATTTTGATCTACAGCATTCTGCAAAACCTCAGTACCTGTATCGAATTATGAGCGCCCTGCCTAACTTTAATCCAGCTCCTCGATCTAGTCGGAGTCAGTCTCAGCTTCAAACCTCTGCTCAACGTATCAGCCGCCTAGAAGGTAAGTCTTCTCGGACTAAAAAGGGCGCTCAGGTTATTCATCTCAATCAACCCAAGAAATCCCCCAATGTGTGGGAATCTGGCTTCATTTTGGGGATGAATCTCCTCCTGATGGGAACTGCAGTGGTAACGCTAGCGCATCTTGTGCCTTACCAGTTTTCGCAGCAGGCGAAGCTGAAAGAGCTACGCCAAGAAAAATCTCAGGTGGCCCAAAACCTGCAAACCTTAAAGCAGG
>DATNQK010000573.1:0-4602 GCA_036704065.1 Stenomitos sp. | reverse complement strand
ACTTCAATCGCCAATCGCAGTTTGGCCGACAACCCTTTATTCGACTTTTTGCGCAAAACCTGCCAATCATCCAGCCACCCTAAAAATCCGAGAATTAGGGTAACAAGCACGGCTGCCGTCACTTCAGTCGTTTGGGTATGGGAGAACCAAGCCCATGCCAAACTCAACACCAACGCCACGGGAACGAAGAAAATGCCTCCCATGGTCGGTGTGCCTGCCTTCTTAAGATGGCTTTGAGGCCCATCGGTGCGAATGACTTGCCCTGCCTTCAGTCGCCGCAGTGCTGGCACCACCCAATACCCCAACGCACTGGCCATCCCTAAACTGACCAGATACGGTAGCGTGAACGTACTCAACGGATGGCTTAAGCGACCGCCTAGACTATCTGAAATCAGAGAATTGACCAGGAGGCCAGCCAATACTAGCCAGTACAGTTGTTTTCCGGAAAGCAGCGCGGTTCGCTCTGGAGATGGACTTAACACCACAATTTTCGACTCGTCTTAATAGTGAAATAGCAGTTCAATCGCAAGGCGTTGGGTGACTGTAGCACAAGATTTGGCGTTAGGCGACAGATTTTGTAACCTCAACATCATGATGACTTAATGAGCGCTAGCACTAGCTTCCAGGCTTTGCCTACGACCCTAAGGATGCAGTATTCCCAATGAAGGTTGAACTAGAACACAATGACCGATACCATCTTACTTGAATCCCTTGACGTCTTCAGTGTGCTTGGAAGGGAGATTCAGCCATAAAAAGGCCGCAATCAACCTATAGGCAGCAATTCGTCAGTATAACGACCATTTCCTCCTGGGCTGTTTCGCAGTGATGTCTTATGATTGGCAAAGCAGACTTGCTCGAAATGATTGCTGGCGTCAACCGTGGCCTGCTGGCCAAAGAACAAGATCGCGCTGTAATTCAAGCTGCGATCGCCCAACTCGAAGATCGCACGCCCACACCTCGGCCATTAGAAACACCCGCCCTGCTTGAAGGAAACTGGCGGTTGTTGTATACCACCAGCCAAGAATTATTAGGATTGGGCCGCATTCCCCTCGTGCAATTGGGGCCGATCTATCAATGCATCCGGATGCGGGAAGCCAAAATTTACAATATTGCAGAATTGCAGGGATTGCCTTGGTTAGAAGGGGTCATTACGGTCAGCGCTCAATTTTCTCCCGTTACAGACAAGCGAATTCAAGTTAAGTTCCAACGTTCAATCATTGGACTTCAGCGCTTGTTGGGCTATCAATCCCCTAACCAATGGATTAATCAGCTCAACATCGATACCCGGTTGAGAGGAATTGACTTCGCTGTGGATACAGAACGCCCCCCAGGGTGGTTAGATATTACTTATCTAGATTTAGATTTACGCATTGGTCGCGGCAATGAAGGAAGCTTATTTGTGCTGACCAAGGTAGTGGAGTGAGGGCGATGGATCGACCTTGTTTGTATGTTGCCATCACCAATCACGGTTTCGGGCATGTTACACGTACAGCGGCAATATTAGCAGAACTCCAACAGCGCTGCCCTGAGCTGCTGTTGATTGTGGCCACCACTGCACCACGTTGGCTTCTAGAGGCCTATCTGTCTGCGGATTTTATTCATCGGCCCCGCCAGTTGGATGTGGGTGTGATCCAAAGCGATAGCTTAACGCTAGATCAAGGCGCAACCTTACAGGAACTGTTGAAGCTGCAAAATACAGCCCAAGAGTTGGTTGATGCTGAGTCTAAATTTATTCGCGATCAAGGCGTGCAGCTTGTGTTGGGGGATATTCCACCCCTCGCCACCCAAATTGCGAAAGCAGCAGGTGTGCCCTGTTGGATGATGAGCAATTTTGGTTGGGATCTGATTTACGACCACTGGGGAGATAAGTTTCGAGATATCGTAACCTGGATTCAAGATTGCTTTGCAGATTGCGATCGCCTCTTTCGCTTACCTTTTGCGGCTCCTATGCCATCCTTCCCTGTGGTTGAAGAGATTGGTTTAACAGGCGGAAAACCCCGCTATAGCGTCGCGGAGATACGCGCCAAGTTAAACCTGAATGTGCCACAGTCGCAAACCGTGCTGCTAACCTTTGGCGGCTTTGGCCTCAATGACATTCCCTACCACCACTTAGAGTATTTCCCAGAGTGGCAATTTATTACCTTTGACCGCCATGCGCCCGAGCAGTGGCCCAATTTAGTGAAAGTCAATGGACAAGCCTATCGTCCTGTAGATATCATGCCTGCTTGCGGCAGGATGATTAGTAAACCAGGCTATGGCACCTTTGCTGAAGGCTGTCGGGTAGGGATTCCAATTGTCTCCTTACCTCGCTCTGGGTTTGCCGAAGCGCAATATTTACTGGCAGGGTTGCAGCAGTACCACACCCACCAAATTCTAGAGCCAGGGGAATTTACAACGTCCTGCTGGGAGTTTTTGAACTGTGAGCCCTTGCCTCCGCAGTCCGATCAACGCCTTGCGCTAGACGGAAATGAGAAAATTGCCACGGCTGTTCTCACCTTTTTAGGAGCCGTTTAAGGCCTCGTTTAAGATGCCGTGCAACCATTTAAGGCTTTACAGGATTTGGCGTGTGCAAACACTGATGCAGGCGATCGCCCAAGAGGACTGCGTACTGTTTCACTTGTAAATCTTGCCGTTTAAGTTTCAGTTTCTTCAGAGCCTGGAGCGCCTCTTGCGCCATTTTCAGATGTTGAACTTGAGACGCCGTTACTTCAGTTTGTGCTGCTAGCATCACTGCTTCGTAAATTTGCATAGTTAACGTAAAAGCATCTTGATAACGCTGCGATTCCTGTTGCCGTCTCTGACTTTCTGCCTTGCCGAGCCACCCTTGCACCGCTTGCGCTGCCACCAGCCCAGCCCCCACCACTGCGGCGACGCTTGCGGTCCCCGTCAAAGCATTGACAATAGCCGCCTTAGACGAACTTAAGGCCGCAATCCCAGCACCCGTTAATGCACCAACCGCCGAACCCGCTGCGATCGCTGTCCCTTGAGTCAACGCCTCCGAACTCAGCCCGGCCTCCCGCAGCTCTTGTTCCTGGAGAAATCGATGCTTGGCAAACACATGGGCTAAAAACGACTCCTTCTGGAGCGCAAAGGTTGGATTCAGAAGTTGCTCGCGGAGCTGACGATAGTCGCGCTCTGTGGTCAAGGGGCTCGGCAGCGTGTCAAGACTTTGATGCAGGAAATGCAGGCTCACCCGATCAATGGTCTCTAGCAGCATGTCCTTAATCGTGCGACGTGGATCTGCCATCCATTCCTGTAACGCCAGCAATTGCGCTTGAGACGTGTTCAACCCATACAACAACCATTGGGTCTCTTCCGCCTCACGATACTGAGAAACCGTTTTGCGCAGATTCGTTTCTGTATAAGCTAAGCTGCTGCGGCAGACTTCCACCCGATCTTGTTTTTCCGCTGTTTGTCGTCGCTGATCAACTGCATTGGACACCAAACCAGCACTTAAGCTTACACCCGTCGCCAAGGGGATGATATAAAGGGCATCTTTTTCCAAGGCATAGATAGTACCGCTGATGCCGACCATACTGGCAAAGACCCAAGCAGCACCGTGCCGCGCCCAGCGGTAGCAGTTAGGCTGCTGCAATCGATACTGCGCAATTTCTAAGCGATCTTTAGCTGTATCTCGCTCTAGCTGGGCTGCATTGGCGGCCTGCTCTAGCTGGGTAACCAGTTGGGTGTGCTGCGGGTCGACCATTGATATGCCCCACCGTTTCTTGATTCCTATTATGCCCTAGCCGTTAGCCGTCCACAGGCACGAAAAAAGAGGACAGTCCAGCGGACTATCCTCTTTTTACCAATGGTGTTCAAGGTATGAAACGCTTTAGCAAGTGCAGGAAGCGCTTAGCCCCTTCCGCACTCGCTAATTGCTAGACTTAACGCTTCAACTTAACCGTTGAGTAGGGCTTGAGCCTTAGCGAGTACGTTATCAGCACTGAAGCCAAACTTCTCTAAGCAGATACCACCAGGCGCAGATGCACCGTAGCGATCAATGCTGACCGTATCGCCTGCAAAGCCAACGTACTTATGCCAGCCAAAGCTCGCTGCTGCTTCAACGGCTAACCGCTTGGTCACAGCCTTCGGCAATACAGACTCTTGGTACGCTGCATCTTGGGCATCAAACAGGTCGGAAGACGGCATGGAAACCACACGTACTTTCTTGCCAGTGCTGTTCAGCTTTTCAGCAGCACTCACACAGAGGCTGACTTCAGAACCTGTACCAATCAGGATCAGGTCTGGCGTACCGTCGCAATCCAGGATTGTATACGCACCTTTTTTCACCCCTTCAATCGAAGTACCCGCTAGGTTGGGTACGTTCTGACGGGTAAAGGCCAGCAATGTCGGATCATCCTTTTGAGCTCGCTCCACAGCAACCACATAAGCACCCGATGTCTCATTGCCGTCAGCAGGACGAATCACAGTCAAGTTGGGAATCGCTCGCAAAGAAGCCAGGGTTTCAATAGGTTGGTGGGTAGGACCATCTTCCCCTTGACCGATGGAATCGTGGGTCATCACCCAGATAACCCCTGCCTTCGACAGCGCAGACAGACGGATCGCAGCCCGCATGTAGTCGCTAAAGATCAAGAAGGTTGC
>DATNQK010000572.1:0-3351 GCA_036704065.1 Stenomitos sp. | reverse complement strand
AGTAACTGGAAAAGGGAGAAGGATTAATCCGCTGTAGAGATTGATAGAGAAACCAAGGATGCAGTTGTGCTTCTGCTTGGAACCGAAGGGACAGGTTGGCTTGAAAAATATCTCCAGCATGAATATGCTGCTGGGCCCTTCGAACCATTTGCTCAAATTGGGCTTGAGTCAAGTCGATGGTTAAGCTGCTACAGCCGACTGGTTGGGTAAGGTCGGGGGTGGACGGCGCTTGCGTCAGTTGGGTCTCTAAGCGGTCTAATGCTTCGGGTGCAGAGGCGGCCAGCCAAAGCTGTTGTAGTTGGTGATCCAAAACTGCAAAGCAGGCTGGCTCGTACCAAAATGCTACGGGAAAGGGGAGGTGATCTGTCCGCTGCCAAGGCAAGGTTTCGATTTCCCAGGCGAAGTCATACCCCAACCAACCGAGCCAGCCACCCCAAAAGGGGAGATGCTGAGGAATATCCGCTGGTAAGTCAAGGCTTAAGCCTGAAGCATGGCGATCGCTTAAGCAGCCCAGAATATCCCCTATCCAAGGGGTCCAAACGAGGGGCAAATTCTGTGCAGACTGACGAGGATTACCCGCACAAATTGAATAACGGCAAAGATTCCCCTGAAGTTCGCAAGAAGCCTGAGGACTCTCAAGTAAGACGGCGATCGCATCGGATTGGAACAGGGTTGCGAACACCTCGCTCCCGCTTTTTCCATTGAGGGGAAGCGATCGCCAATACCAAGGTTGCAAGGGGTGCATGAAGTTAGAATAGCGGGGATCAAAACGGCAGGTGTCAGAGAATAAACAGGATTCCTAAGAAAGATCCCATCCAATCCATAACCGCACACCTAAAACCACAATCAGTAAGCCTAAGGCATACCAGTCAAGTGATCGCAATTGGAGCTGTTGCCACTGCACCACATGATGATTGGGGCTAGTAAAGCCACGCACCGTCATCGCACTGGCAATTTGTTCCGCCCGTAGAAACAGGTTTTCCAGCAAGCGGTCCGCAACCGTCAGCCACAATTGTGCAGCACCGCGCATGCCTAGGGTTTTCCAATTAATGGCGCGGGTTCTCACAGAACGCACTAAATTCTGCACCTCCTCCAAGACAAGGGGAATAAAGCGCAACGAGAGGGTCAGCGTTAAGCTAATTTCGACCACAGGGATGCGCCAACGCCGCAAAGGATAGACCCACTTATCTAAGGCTGCGGTAATTTCCTCAGGTGCTGTGGTCAACAAAAATAAGGTTGTGCTGTAAATCAGCGTGAAATAACCAGAGGCCAGTTGAATACCAAGCTGAAGCGAACGGCGGGTAATCGTAATCGGGCCTTGCTTAAGCAAAATATATCGGTAAGGTCGCGTTGATAGGGCCACAGAGTCATCATTCGGCGTTGCCGGAACACTGGGGGCAGAATGGTTCCACGGCAAAATATCCCAACCTTTCCTCTGCGGTGAGGGTGTAGACCCTTTTGGAGGCGATTGGTTCAATTGCAACTCATCAGCAGGGAGTCGCGGCTGGTATCGCACAGCTAAGCCGTCAGACATTACTGTAGTAATGCCAAATACAAGCAGGCAAAAAAACAGGACCCAGCCCATTTGTTGCCGCCAAACCCGCCAAGGGATGCGAGCAAACGCAGTCAGCGCGCACAAAATGATTACAACACTAATGCGCCAGCTAAGGTTCGCTAGCAGCGGTGTAATTAAAAAGCCCATCAGCCAAGCAAGCTTCACCCTTGGGTCAAGCCGATGCAGCCAGGTTACAGGTTGTTCGAGATAAAGCCCTAGGGGCAAAGCGCGTAAAATATCCATCCTGGCTTGATACGATGAGGCAAGGGAACTGAGCTTGCAGCGGCAAAATCGATGCGCAATGCTGCAGCCTAATTTTATCGTTTATCTTCCTCCTATCACTTCATATTGGGGATAGGCAGAAGGTTTCTCGCTGTTGATCGGTCGAAGGGTTAATCTGTGTCGCAAACGCCTTGGAAATACATCGTGATGCATAAACCCTATGGGGTTCTATCTCAATTTAGCGATCGCAGCGCCAATCCGCGCCCGACCTTAAAAGACTATATCTCGGTACCAGATGTCTACCCAGTGGGTCGATTGGATCAAGATAGCGAAGGACTGCTGTTATTGACCAATCATGGTGCCTTACAGCACCGCCTTAGTGATCCCCGATATGGCCATCCACGCACCTATTGGGTACAAGTCGAAAACATCCCTCATCCTCAAGCCCTAGAGCAGTTGCGCCAAGGCGTGGAAATTCAAGACTATCGCACCAAGCCAGCCCAAGTTCACCTGCTTGACCCCCAACCAGACCTACCCCCACGCAATCCCCCCATTCGTGTGAGACAAAACATTCCCACTGCTTGGATAGCCATCACCCTCACTGAGGGTCGTAATCGCCAAGTTCGCAGAATGACCGCTGCCGTCGGCTTCCCTACCCTGCGCTTAATCCGAGTGGCGATCGCCCAGCTTACCTTAGACGGGTTAGATCCTGGAGCATGGCGGTATCTTGATCCCTACGAAATTGCTGCACTCCAAAAAAACTCGCACCGATCCTCTCAACCAACCCTTCGTAGTTCCCGTGTTTTATAACTGCTACGTAAAACTTCAGTGTTTTATCGGATGAAAAAGTCTAATCTTGCTGGCTACGATGAGCACAGGCTACTCTATCTTAAATTTGACCCAGACAATTGCCCTCCTTCAGAGGTTCGCCTAACCCCTATTCGCAGGCGGCATTAACGGTCAAACTTGTGCAAATTCAATTGCTACGAGAAAGCCCCTTACTCCCCAGAGGCTCATCCTTCTGACCTTCCATGAACCCCATGACTCAGCCCATCGACGCCTTAGACAATCCGTATCTCGATCCCCAAGCCACGGATTTGTTTGATGATGAACGCCTTGAACAAGATGCAATAGTTGTTTCAGACGACGATGAGTTCTACGCATTTGACCTAGACGAGCCTGCCACTGGCGATTTAGCAACCGTCGTTTTGCCCAGTCAAGTCACCCGCTTAGAGGCTGTGGGCAAAACCGATGTTGGACAACAACGCCAGCACAACGAAGATTACTTCATGCTCGACAACCGAGTCACATATTTGAGTGATCCCGATGGCGTTCAAGTTTTTTCCCGTGGTCTCTATATCCTCTGCGATGGCATGGGCGGACATGCGCAAGGAGAAGTCGCGAGTCGCATGGCCACTGAAACCTTGGGGCTGTACTTAACCGAACGTTGGCAACATGAAATCCCTAGCGATGCAGAAATTAAAGAAGGGATTCTGTGGGCCAACCAAACGCTTTACGCTCTTAATGAACATCAGACCCGGCTTGGAGCAGGGCGGATGGGCACCACCCTAGTG
>DATNQK010000571.1:0-5754 GCA_036704065.1 Stenomitos sp. | reverse complement strand
ACATCGCCAACGACGTCTCTTCGACAAAATAGACATCATTGCCAAAATCCATCGCATAGAGAAAGGTCGGTGGCTCGGTGGCGCGTTCAGTGGTCGATAGATGCTCACTGCGAAAATCCATTACAACGCATTGTTGTGGATCGACGGGAGGTGAGGAAAATTTACCAACAATCCCATAGGCTGTTTGAAATGCTACCGCTCCTTGATTCTGTCGCTTGATAAACATCGGCTTATGTCCGCTGGCGTCAATAACGACTCTGGCACTGAGGCTTGTACCCCCTGTAGTCGTGACAATCGAGCGATCGCGATCATGTTGGATAGTTTTGGCCTCGCCTTGGTGCCATTCCACGCCTGCGGTTTCACATTTGGCGAGCAGATGGTTTTGCAGTTTGACTTTATCGAATAAACCGTAGGCGCGACTGTGATTGACTTCCCCTTTGCCGAAATAAGAGACACTGTTTTCCCAACAATGACCAAGTAGTTCTGTCAATCCAAGGGCCTCGAGTTCGTCACGCCAAATGCCATAGGTATTGGGCCATACTTGCCGCAGTGGAATAGCACTCAGTCCGCCAACTTTTACACCCCGCTCGGCCAAAGCCGCTGCGATGATCGTTCCAGCGGGGCCTGATCCAATGACCAATACATCAAAATCAAACATGGCAGCATTTGCGTCCAGCACACGGTCGCATCTTAACATCTCAGATATATTGGCGGATCTGGGGATTGTTTTAGTCAGATGCCTCTCATAACCCTATTCAAAGAGTGTCAAGCGCCAGATCCAGGAGATCTCGTAAGGTGAATGTATGAAGTTCCAGCATATATTGGGGATGAGTAATAGATGCGATCGCCTTATGCATTTCAGCTCAGGTTTCAGTGATGTCCTGACTTCAATTCCACGAGATATCAGAATGGATAGGAGCGCGATCGCCAGTCGCAACCTGACAGATGTTTTCGGTTGGCAGTCCACCGAGGATGGGAGCACACTGGTAAGCTATAACGAAAACAACATTACGCTTGCAACCTTGAAAGGCTAATGGCAACCACCTGTTTCTATAACTTTGAAATTGCTTTTGCAAACGCAAGCTGTAAGCCTGGTGTTGAAAAGGCTGAGTATCATGACCGCAGGGTTCACCTAGTTGAAACATCACCCAACTTCTGGACAATTCAGGAGAATGAAACGTTAGTTCTCATCAGCAACGAGCAGCAAACGCAACTGGCGCATTTGTTACAGTTACTTCACTCTGAGCCTGACTCATCCCCTGAAACAACCTGTTTTGGAAGCGATAGAACTTGGGTATCAGTAACTCTATATTATGGCGATCATCAAACTTCGTATCGATGGTGGGGGAGTCCCCCGACTGGCTGGGAAATTCTGGAACAGGTTACCCAATTCGTAATGAGGCTTGTAGATATTCCGCGCAAGGCTTTAAATCAACAGCATCAGGAAGTTGTAAAAAGATTTTTTGAACAGTTAGCTAACCGCAATACGGCTGGGTTGTTGAGATACTATCATCCTGCGGTTCAGTACAAAAATCCGTGGCTTGAGTTGCAGGGCAACGAGGTTATTGCGATGTGGCAGATGTGGTGGCGCTATCTACCCGACCTTAAGGTTGTGGTTCACGAGAGTGGCATCCGCACTACCTTTGTAGAGTGGGAGGCACATTATACTTACCCGCCCACTGCTCGTTATATCAAGCATCATCTTAGTAGTGCTCTAACCGTTGCAGAAGATAAAATTACCATGCACATTGATCGCTTTAACATGCACCGATGGGCAGGCGATGCGTATGGTTATCTTGGGAAGGTAGCAGGTGGTTGGAAACTGTTTGAAACACAGATGGGAATGAGGGTTCAAAAACAACTGAATAGTTATCTGGAAAGTACAAAAGCAAAATCTCAGCCTTATTAGGTAAAGCCAATCAGATAAGTTTTATTTGTTGCAAAAGATGTAGTCGTCCAACCATGTAACCCTCAAAAGAGAAACACTACCTTGGAATCTTTAGCGTTGCGTGTAGTAAGCGCGGAAACCTTGAGCCTGAAGACTAAAAACAATCGCTTGGGCTTTGTAGCTGCTGTTGTAGCTGCTGTAGTATTGCCAACCACTGAAACGATTGCGCTTGAAAAACACATCATAGGAAGAGTGCCGTTCGCCTACGCTGATATTGAAGTCATGGCCTAGATTGATTTCCACTGCTTTAGCACTTAGCGGTGCAACAAAAGCAGAACCCAGAGCAGCAAAGGCAAGGAGAGAGAGAGCAACTTTTTTCATGAGCGGAACCCTGCAATGAGATGAGGAAATGGTTGATATTTAGTACTGTCCCATCACAGCTGGGAAACAGATGTGACCTAGCTCAAGGTAAGGATGTGATGTTCATTAGCAGATGCAACACAGAAGACAACCAATTCCCCACAAAAGCGAACGAAATATAGATAAAAGGGGTATATTCAAGCTCTAAAGGCTAGCCATAGCCAGCTAGAGCATTGGAATCGTAGGGGGAGTGTCATGACACAACGACATATTAATGGGGATGCAGTCCATTACCTCAAAGTAAGTGCTGGGAAATACCCGCTGCTGACAGCCGAGCCAGAAATCGAGCTAGGTCGTCAGGTGCAAGCGATGATGCAAATCCTAGAATTGCCAGAGCATCAGAGATCAGCCGACTGGCAACAGATTATCCGCAAGGGTCAAAAGGCCAAAGAGCAGATGATCAAAAGCAATCTGCGTCTGGTCATTACCATGGCTAAAAAATATCAGAATATGAGGCTTCCCTATGAAGACCTGATCCAAGAAGGCTGCATTGGACTCAACCGTGGGGTTGAAAAGTTTGACCCTGAGCGGGGGTATAAGGCATCAACGTATTTGTTTGCCTGGATCAAGCAAGGGATGACCCGTGCCATTGCCAATAGTGGCCGGATGATCCGCTTACCGATTCATATGAAAGAGAGAACGCTCAAACTGAAACAGCTGACACGGGAGCTGATGAAAGAGAACGGCACGAAACCCAGTGCCGCACAACTGCGAGAGGCAATGGAGCTGGATGAACAGCAGTGGGATTTGTTAATGCGATCGCTACTGGATTCGGCATCGTATGACATTCCAGTGTCGAAGGATGGAAATGAAACGTGCTTGGCTGACTTGTTACCCAGCAGTCTAGCAACGCCTCAAGAGAACTTAGAGCACATCGATACACGAGAGCACCTGGAGCAAATTCTGAGTCATCTCAAAGACAGGGAAGCGCAAGTGCTGGGGCTACGGTATGGAGTTGACCAAGTGCAAGGGCGATCGCTAGCGGAGATTGGTCAGATGTTAGGAATCAGCCGAGAACGGGTGCGACAGATTGAGAGTAAAGCGATGAAGTCAGCACGCAAAGTCGCAAATCAAGCTCAAAGGTCAGCTTGAGTACTGAGAAGTGGTTTGAGATTTAGGCAACGCATCAATTCATTTTACTCAGTTTTTTCAATCACAATACTTAGATGAGCCACGACAGCGCCAAGAGCACCGACTGCGGCTACAACCGGAAAAAGGGTTGTACTAATGGCTGCACCCACGACCCCAATCGTCAGGGGAATTTCGAGCAATACTTTACCTTCTTCATTTTTAATGATAATTCGGCGAATATTGCCTTGATGAATCAGTTCTTTGACTTTTGAAGCAAGAACATCGCCACTAATTTTGAACTCTTCAACAGAGTGCTTGCTATCGTCGTTTACCTCTACCTGAGGTTGGATGACCTCTATTTCAACTTCAGAATCTTGAGCTTCAGGATACTCCAAAGAGTCGTTCATGATACTGACCTCTTTAGTCGATTACACCTTCAGGCTAGCAACAAGCCTAGTGAATTGGGATCAAAAAGAATGGATTCAATTGATTCAATGCAAACTGATATAAAACGTAATAAAGTCCTTTCTAAACTCCTCTGTGAGCCAGGGAATGTTTAGCGTTTTGTGTCTGTCGCGTTCAAAAAAACAACTTCCCTACAACCGCTATTGTCATAGAGTAGCCTCAGGAATCGCGATGGGAGGAACTGCAAAATGACCGATGCTCAGTTTGGGGAAAAGGAAACTGTATTCATCAGATGCGATGAGTGCGGCAGTCAGTTCCGTGCACAAACTTCCTCGATGCGATCGCTGTGTCCTGAATGTGCCCATATCTTGTATGGGTACCCAAATTGCCGCCATGAATTTACGGCTGGATGCTGCAAATTCTGTGGTTGGGATGGTTCAACCTCAGAATACTTGCAGCGACTCAAGGCATGAATGAGGAATCAATCTTGTTCGCTAGATCGAGCTTATATGGAACAGTGGCGTGGAAGAAACTTTGTTTGGCAATCGGAGGCGTGCTCACGTAGTCCTAGAGGGTTCTCTACTAAGGCAAGGGCTCACCATCTCGAAAGAAGACGCCTGTGGGTCCATCACTAGACTTGTGACTCAGATAATACCTGCTGCTCCATCAATCATCTAGAGTGAGTTCTAAGCACCCTGTGAGGCAGAAAAATGGGACAACAGCAAACTGCCATAGACCTTAATGCTTAGGTAGTGCATTTTAGTAAAGGATGAAGAATAATCAAGAGTCGTCGTTGCCATTTTAAGGGAGGAGGATCAATGCGAATTGAGATGACCTGTCCAACCTGCGGTTCTCACGATATCTCCAAGAACGGCACCACTCGGCGCGGCAAACAAAACTACAAATGCCGTGACTGTAAGCGTCAGTTCGTAGAAGACCCCCAGTGGCAACCGAAACCTAAAGATACACTGGCTTTGGTCAACCTACTATTGCTAGAGAAAATTCCCTTGGCTGGCATTGCCAGAGCCACGGGGGTTTCAGATAGCTGGCTACAACGCTACGTCAATGCTTGCTATGAGACGGTGCCCAAAGCCGCAACAGTCCTACCCAAGCACAAAGGCAAGATGAAAGTGCAGATGGATGAGCTGTGGTCATTTGTCGAACACAAAGTTAACAAGCAGTGGGTTTGGCTGGCAATCGATGCAGACACTCGAGAAATCATCGGCTGTCACATCGGTGACCGTTCCAGAGAATCGGCTATTGCTTTATGGCAGTCTATCCCTGGTGTATATAGACAATGTGCCAAGGTGTACACCGATTACTGGGAGGCATACGTCGACGTCATTGCGAGTAAGCGTCATGTTCGTGTTGGCAAAGAGAGTGGTTTGACGAGCTACATCGAAAGAGTGAACAACACGCTGAGGCAGGGGATTTCTCGACTAGTGAGGAAAACACTGTCGTTTTCTAAGAAGCTGGAGAATCACATCGGTGCAATATGGATGTTCATCCACGAATACAATCACCGAGTCAGAGAGAAACTGGCCCAAAGAGATGAACCTAACTTTTCCTCTGTCCTTTACTAAAATGCACTACCAATGCTTATTTCAAGAGGATTGGCTACTTTGGAGATCGCTCGGTCAACCTTGAGACCCTGGAAACCATTCAACGACTTCACACACACAGTATTCCGTTCGAGAATCTTAACTCCTTATGCGGAAAGCCTATTCTTCTTGATCTGGATTCATTGCAACAAAAGCTCATACTGCAAAATGACCTGATCTTCGGCACCCTAAAAACCTTCAACCTCGGCAGCCGATTGCCACTTAACTTCGGGATCTTGTCCGCTTTTGGTGATGCATGAAGATACCACCTGAACCCTCTATGAATAGTGGCTCTCAGTGATTCAGAATCAACCGCTTGTTCAAGAGGTCCAATCCAGCACGACCGAACATTTGGCGCTTGAGCATCTT
>DATNQK010000570.1:0-6274 GCA_036704065.1 Stenomitos sp. | reverse complement strand
TCCGGTTTTGGACGTGGATGCTCACACTCAATTTATGGGTGCCAAAATGACTGGTCCGAGAGAAGCGAGCTATCGCGATAGTGCAGAATTCTGCGCCAACGTTAGCGGCACGGCGGGAAAAAAGCCCGGGAGAGCAATGGTCGAAAAGCCAGGGTTTCCTGGGCTTTTTGACGAATCAGACTGCACTCGATAAGGACAATGAATTATGACAGCAAATTCGGACAATCCGCTGTTTCAAACACCAAACGGTCAAACCGAGGCTCAATACGGACTAGAGCGGGAGGCTCACCTATCTTTAACCGGATGGCAGCAAGAGGTCTCACAGGGGCTAGAGTACGGCCTTGAAGCAGCCGATAGTATCCGCGATCGCACGATTCCGACATTCTCTCGCGGCGAACTTCCCCACTTTGCAGGCATTAACACCTTTCTCAAAGCACCTTACCTCGAAGATGTTCGCAAAGTAGGCGACTACGATGTCGCAATTGTCGGGGTTCCCCACGACTGCGGCACAACCTACCGCCCCGGTACACGCTTTGGCCCCCAAGGCATCCGTCGCATTTCGGCCTTGTATACCCCCTACAACTTCGAACTGGGCATCGATTTGCGCGAACAAATCAAACTCTGTGATGTGGGCGATATCTTTACCATTCCAGCCAATAACGAAAAATCCTTCGACCAGATTTCTAAAGGCGTGGCCCATGTCTTTAGCTCGGGCGCATTCCCAATCCTCTTGGGCGGTGACCACTCCATCGGATTTCCTACGGTACGCGGCATCTGTCGGCACTTGGGTGACAAAAAAGTGGGCATCATCCACTTCGACCGCCATGTCGACACTCAAGAAACCGACCTAGACGAGCGCATGCATACCTGTCCTTGGTTCCATGCCACTAATATGGCCAACGCCCCCGCCAAAAACTTGGTGCAGTTAGGCATTGGCGGATGGCAAGTCCCCCGTCAAGGCGTTAAGGTTTGTCGTGAACGGGCCACCAATATTTTGACCGTGACTGACATTACGGAAATGGGCCTAGATGCGGCGGCAGACTTTGCCTTAGAGCGTGCGATGGACGGCACCGACTGTGTTTGGATTAGCTTCGACATCGACTGTATCGATGCGGGGTTTGTGCCAGGTACAGGCTGGCCTGAACCTGGCGGGTTGCTGCCCAGAGAAGCTCTGGGGCTATTGGCACGCATCGTCCGACGCGCGCCCATCTGCGGCATGGAAGTGGTTGAAGTTTCGCCCCCCTACGATGTCAGCGATATGACCTCGCTGATGGCCACTCGGGTGATTTGCGATACGATGGCCAATCTGGTGCTCTCTGGACAACTGCCACGGCAACAAAAACCCAGCTACATTCATGCCGAAGCCAATATGAACGTCGATCAAGCCTGGAACTAGCCAGGTTAGGGCTAAAGGGGATTTCCCACTAGTCCATGACAGTTACACAATCACAGCCCACTCAAAGTGGCGTAAAAATGCCAGAGCGTTGTTCTCTGGCATTTTTTTATGGAGTCAAAGCCAAGGCGTGAACAGTTGCCATCCACACAACGCTGAAGGGCATGCCACAACACAGCGATCACCAACTTGCCATAACCGGAAGTCTTAAAACTTACAGCAGAGGTTCTCAGGCTCCCCCCATGCATCTGGAATAATGAAGCAACACTAGGATTGAAATTCTGCCCTTCCCCAAGCATTGCTTTATAGCAGGGAGGCTTCCATGGAATCAACGCAACAGCCGATTTGGGCACTCGCGATCGCAGATGTATACCCTTCCTTAGACGTGAGTGAAAGCGGTCTCTCCGCCAACGATGCCTTTGAACGCCTGACAAAATTTGGCGCCAACGAACTGCCTGAACCAGCCCATCATCCACTATGGCTCAGGTTTGTCGATCAGCTCAGCCACTTTATGGCACTCCTGCTTTGGGTGGCAGGTATTTTAGCCTTCGTGTCTGGAACACCCCAACTCGGTTGGGCAATCTGGGCCGTGATTTGGATTAACGCATTGTTTAGCTTTTGGCAGGAATTTCAAGCCGAGCAAGCCTTATCTGCCCTCAAGAATGTTCTTCCCGCCCAAGTGAAGGTGTATCGCGAAGGAGCACTACAGCAAATCCCAGCCCGAGAACTGGTACGCGGCGACATCATGCAGCTTGAAGAAGGCGATCACATTTCTGCCGATGCACGGTTAGTATCCGCAGAAAGCTTGTACCTAGATATATCGGTTTTAACGGGAGAATCTTTGCCCGTTGCGCGCAATGCCTACCCTGCAAGTGTGCGCGAAGCAGCAACCGTTCGAGGTGGCAAAACCATCCCTGCAGGCGAACATCCCCTGCAAGAATCGGTCAACTTGGCCGAACTTCCAAACCTCGTGCTTGCGGGTTCTACCGTGGCAGCGGGTCGCGGTATGGCAGTGGTCTATGCCACAGGTGCCCAAACTGAATTTGGCCATGTGGCCCATCTCACTACTGTCGTGAAGCGAGAACCCAGCACCTTAGAGGTTCAAGTCACGCGCATTGTGCGGGTGATTACCGCCATTGCCCTCAGCATGGGCATCATTATCTTTCTGCTCACCTCCTTACTCATCGGAATGGAAGTGAGGGAAAGCTTCATTTTTGCCATTGGTATTATTGTGGCCCTCGTGCCCGAAGGATTGCTGCCCACCGTCACCTTATCGTTGGCCATCGGTGTGCGGCGCATGGTTCGCTCCAATGCACTGGTACGCAGGCTTTCTGCGGTAGAAACCTTAAGTGCCACCACGGTCATTTGTACTGACAAAACCGGAACACTGACCAAAAACGAAATGACCGTGCGATCGCTCTGGCTTCCTGGGCAGCCTAGCATCCCTACCCAAAACCATATCCTCCCTAATCTTCTCCCTTCCTCCTTAGATCATCACCGGAGCCTTTCGCCTCACATTGCACCCACCCTCATCGAAGTCACGGGTGCAGGCTACGATCCAACAGCGGGCACAGTCCAGATTCCAGAAGCATTTGCATCACCTTGGAGCATCAATTTATTGCTGAGTGGGGCTGCGCTCTGCTCCAATGCCAAACTGATCCATCTGGATACGCCGAGCCGTTGGCAAGAAATTGGTGATCCAACCGAAGCAGCACTGTTGGTTGCTGCCGGCAAAGCAGGATTAGATTTAGAAACTCTACAACACCAATGCCCCCGCCTGCGGGAAGTACCCTTCGATTCTCGTCGCCGCATGATGAGTGTTGTCCTCAACTGGCAAGCCTCTGCGGTGTGGACGAGCACACTGCCCAACTTAGTCTTTACTAAGGGTGCTCCTCTCGAAGTCCTGCGTCACTGCACTACTATCTTGCGCAATGGCTGCGTTGTAGCCCTAACACCAACTGATAGCGCGGAAGTCATAGCCACCAATGACGGGTTAGCCCAACAAGGATTCCGCGTTCTTGGGGTAGCCGCCAAGCAAGGCGGTGATGAACTGCTAACACTGCGATCGCAAGACTTAGAGCAAGAGTTGACCCTCATCGGCTTGATTGCCATGTTCGACCCTCCTCGGCCCGAAGTAGAACAAGCCATTGCCCACTGCCATCAGGCAGGCATCAAAGTCACAATGGTCACGGGTGATTACGGCTTAACCGCAGAGGCGATCGCCCGCCAGATCGGCCTCGTCGAGCAGTCAGTTCGCATTGTGACCGGAGAAAGTATGGAGCATCTTTCTGATGCTCAACTGCGTCAAATTCTGAAATACCGCACTGGCCTTGTATTTGCACGCATGTCTCCCGAACATAAACTGCGGCTGGTACAAGCCTATAAAGACATTGGTGAAGTTGTAGCCGTCACTGGAGATGGCGTCAACGATGCACCTGCCTTAAGAGCGGCCCACATTGGCATCGCGATGGGAATGAATGGGACAGATGTTGCTAGGGAAGCTGCCGACATCGTACTCACCGACGATAACTTTGCCACCATCGTCACGGCGATTGAACAGGGAAGAACCGTCTATCAAAACATTCGCAAGTTTATGACCTACATCCTGGCCTCTAACGTTGCTGAAGTCGTCCCTTTCCTAGCGATGGTTGCACTCAAAATTCCACCAGCATTGGTGATCATGCAAATCCTTGCCATCGATTTAGGCACAGACCTCATCCCAGCCCTTGCACTGGGGGCAGAACGCGCAGAAGTAGGAATATTGCAACAACCGCCTCGAAAACAATCGCAATCACTTCTAGATCGCAGCCTACTCCTTCGTGCCTACTGCTTTTTAGGTCTCCTAGAAGCAATCTTGGGAATGTTGGCCTTTTTCTGGGTGTGGTGGCAGCATGGCTATGGTTTAGCAGACTTGCAAACCCTTGCGCCTCACATTCTGTCTCATACGGCAGATGCGCCCACCCTCGCCATCTATGCCCAAGCCACAACCATGACATTAGCAACCATTGTTGCTTGCCAAGATGGGAATGTCTTTGCTTGTCGATCCGAAAAAACTTCCATCTTGCGTCTTGGATTCTTTTCGAATCCGTTCATCTGGATTGGAATTGCATTGGAATGGATACTAATCCTTCTTATCACTCGCGTTCCTGCCCTCAGAAGTATCTTTGCAACCGCTTCCCTCGAAACTTGGCAATGGATTGTCCTTCTACTTTGCCCTCCACTCATGTTGGGCCTGGAAGAATTACGCAAAACAATCTTGCGCGATAGATTGCCCAATCCTTAAAGAGGCACCGATTCATTGGATTGCTTACGGCAAATCTCATAGAAGATGGCTCCCACTATTCTCTAGCCATCCAATCCAACCAGTAACATAAAGCACAGCTAAAACACCTCTAACAACTGAGCCTTTGGGACAGAGGCGATCGCAGCATCACACCCACAACAATTGAGCCTCAGAAATGATAGGAATTTTTAATCAATCAATCATCCCTATGCTTTGTATCTCCTTTAAAAAGTTAGAGAGTCATGGATTCTCTGATCAGCTTGTCTCAAAAAAATAGGGTATTTTCGAAACTCATGATGCTACATAAACTATCTGTATAGATACAAATACCGCTTTACGAACAAAAGATTTCAGCCGTTTCGAAGCAAAAAATCTGCAATTCAAGCACTCTGTAAAGCTTATAGGCATTTCTGTCACTACAGCATTACTTTTTAGGTTTTTGCTAGCTCTTAGACAGCAACCATTGCCTGAATGATCCTAAAGTTAATCCATAGTGTTATTCAATGCTCATCACTAGGGAACTATAATAGGGCATCGTCGGGATAGGGATATATATGGCAGAACGGAAACGTAATCCGGAAGAAATTCTGGAAGATATGCTTAATAAACACGTTTTATTTGAGAAGTTTGAAATTGTATCGGGTATTGCCGCTGGGGCTGGAACTATTGCCCTTGCCTTTATGAAAGAAACAGCTGTAATGGCAGCTGCTGCACCGCTTACGATTTCCATTGCCCTCAACTATTTTAACCGCGTGCGCATGGGGCAAATTAGCCGTTACCAAACCCATGTAGAAGTAACAGAAGTCCAACGACGACTCTCTTCAGAGATTCAAGGCTTACGTGGGAAAGCACCTGAAGGCGTTGGCAATTTTGAACTTACCGACTCAAGCCAAGTGCAAGAGGCGATTAATGCATTGGCAGACACGGTTGCTGCACTAGAAGCGAAGGTCCAGCAAGGGGATGCTGTAGGCGAAAACTCCAGTCAAGTCTCAGATGAGATTCTTCAACTTCGCAACCATCAACTTGATTTGTCTCAATCGATTGAAGCCATCAATCAACAAATCCGCAATCTTCCTGCAAACACCCCTGCCGCAAATCTAGACGATGAACTGGCAGTAGTCAGAGCACAAATTGCTCAGTTGCAAAGCAATCCAGCCGCAGCCGCACCTGGAATGGATGCAGACGCAATGCAGCGCGAGTTGCAGCATCTTCTCGATCCACTGCACACCCATCTGAGCGAGATGGAACAGCGGATCGCTCAAATTTCTCAAAGTGGCAGCGAGAACACTGTCGCTAGCACAGAAGTTCTACACTCCGAATGGTCACAGATGCTTGCACCGATTCATCAGCAAGTGTCTGCTTTAGAAGAGCGAGTAGCCGCTTCTAGCGCACCTCAAGACTCTCAGGTTGCTCCTGAAGCCCTGCAATCGGTGAATGGTCAAGTTAATGCTTTAAACGAAAAGCTAGATAGCGTGATTGCCCAACTGTCTGCTGAGGTTGCTGGGTTCCAGCAATCGGTAGAGCGAACCCAAGATCAAATGCAAGCCATGCACCAGCAGCTTCAAGCTGCATCTCAGGCTGCAGCAACCCCCGCAGCA
>DATNQK010000569.1:0-17574 GCA_036704065.1 Stenomitos sp. | reverse complement strand
AATTCGGAGTTTGACGTTGCCGCCTTTCACCTTAATTGGGGCAACGACACGGGTGGGTGCGTTGACTTCGCCCCTGCGTGATCGCTTTGGGTTTATCCAGCGTTTACGCTTTTATGAACCCGATGAGTTGGGGCAAATTGTTCAGCGCACGGCAACCATTCTGGGGATTGAGATTTTGCCGGAAGCGGCAGCAGAGGTTGCTCGGCGATCGCGAGGAACACCCCGAATTGCCAATCGTTTGCTGCGGCGGGTGCGGGATTTTGCTGCTGTTAAACAGGTGAAACCTATTACGGAGGCGATCACGACCGAAGCCTTGGAACTCTTCAACGTCGATCCCTGTGGTCTAGATTGGACAGATCGTCGCCTACTCAGTGTGATGATTGAGCATTATGGCGGTGGCCCAGTCGGACTAGACACACTAGCCGCTGCGACAGGGGAAGACTCGCAGACCATCGAGGAAGTTTATGAGCCGTATCTATTGCAGATTGGCTATCTCAACCGTACACCCCGAGGACGAATTGCTACAGCTGCCGCGTGGCGTCATCTGGGATTTGACCAACCCACCTAATACAGCAGTTTTCCAGATATAAGAGGTTTTTCAGTCAGATCGCAGACAAATTTTCGAAAGCTAAAAGTGAAACTGCTTCAGAAGTTTAGATAAATTCGTTGATTGCAACTGAAGCCGCTGCCTTTTGTGTCTTCGAAGCCGAGCTTGTGGCTGTCGAGATGTAAATTCCCGTTAACACAACCCCGAAACCCACCCAGGTCAAAGGGCTCAGTTGTTCTGCAAAAATGCCCCAGGCCAAGATAGCGCTGATGATTGGTTCTAGCAAGAGAAACAACGCAATGAAGCTAGACGATAATTGATCCATCGCATCGGCCAATAGTCGCTGACCAAATCCTTCGCAGAGAATGCCGAGGCCAATAGCTGCCAACCAAGCAGACGCAGTGGTAGGAAACACTTGTCCTTCGGTAAACCATGCGATAGGAAACAAGACTAAGCTGCCGACTATCGCTCGACTCAGCAAAATGGTTGTGGCACCAAAGCGTTGCCGCAACTGCTCAACCATCAGGAAATAAAGCCCTAGAAAGACGGCAGACAGTACTGCATACAAGTCGCCCACCAGATTTTCAGTGATACCTTGTACATCTTCGAGGCCTAAAGCAAGAGCACCGCACAAGGCGATCGCCATCCCTATTAAAAATCGAGCACTCACCTGCTTTTTAAATAGCACCCATCCGCCTAGGGTCGTGAAGATAGGGGTGAGGTTATTCAGCAGCATCGATTTTGCCACACTAATATGCTGCAAAGACATCGCCCAGAGCACAAGAGATAAGACTGAGATCACACCCACCCCTAGCAGTAATCCCTTGAGATGCCAGGGTATCGGTGCTTCAGGATCGGCGACAGTTTTAGGCGTAACGGCGGAGCGACCAACCTGCACTGAACCAAACACAACTGCAAAAATCAGAAGACGATTGAGCACCGTTCCATTGGCACCCAGATCTGTTTCGCTAAACCGAATCAAGATGGGTGCACAAGAAATGGCTAACAATGCAATGCAGAGCTTTAAAAATGCCCTCAATCTACGATTAGTTGATAGTTCTGGCTGGGGAGAGGGCGTAGGCTGGTTCATGGACACCCGTCAGGACGAAAAGGAATCAAAGCTGAGATTCCTATCGTCCCATTTAAGGGGGACAGCCGAACTAATGAATCCTCTGCTTCACGCTTCCAGGCTCTGTTTATGGCGGCAAGAATCAGCCAAAGTGTTGTATCAATCCTGGGGTTTTAAAGTTAGATAGTCAATGCTGCACAGTGGTTTAACAGCTTGTTTATCCTCCGCATCCCGTTCATTACTCACGCAGGGCATACCCTACCCCTCGAATGGTATGGATCAAGCGTTTTTCCCCTTTTTCTTCTAATTTGAGGCGAAGATAGCGGATATAAACCTCAATAATATTGGAATCACCCATAAAGTCGTATCCCCATACTTTTTCTAAGATTTGATCGCGGGTTAACACTTGACGGGGATGGTTCAACAGATATTCCAGTAAGTCAAATTCTTTGGCAGTAAGTTCAATGGGTCGCTGCGCCCGAAAAACCTCCCGCGTCAGTCTGTTCAGACTCAGATCGCCAAATTGCAACGCATCGCTATCCGGCTCGTGGGTTCGGCGGAGGTGTGCCCGAATGCGCGCCAACAGTTCCTCAATGCTAAACGGCTTCACAACATAGTCATCAGCGCCCGCATCTAATCCTGCTACGCGATCGCTCACTTCATCTTTTGCCGTCAGCAGAATAACAGGCACCTGATTGCCAGTCGCCCGTAAACGACGGCAGAGTTCCACCCCCGATAGACCCGGTAGCATCCAATCTAGAATGGCTAAATCGTGGGATGTCTCTCGGGCTAACGTCAGCCCCGTAATGCCATCATGAGCCACACTAATTTGGTACCCCTCAGCATTTAATTCCAGCTCTATAAACCGAGCTAGGGGAACTTCGTCTTCCACAAGGAGAATATGCGCTGTCATAGCAGTTGCATTTCGGTATAGGGCTTCAGAACGAGAAGGGCTGCAAAGTCTTTCCTCATCCTTTGATGGCTGTACAGATGAACTTTAGAGCCTACTTAAGGTCCAACAGCTTGGAGCCTGCATTTGATAGATATAAGGCAAAAAAATGAGCATTTCCTGAGGAAAGCATGGGTTGAGATTAAGAATTGCAACTCGGCTATTGAGGTTAGCGTGATACACCAGAGCGCAACACAACCATAAGTAATACGCTGAACAACTGTGATCGCACTTGTCATGAACCCCAATCAAAGTAGAGAACTGGCGTTACGGCTGAACTGGGGGAGCAGGACAGGTTTTATACTGTGGCGAGGTTTTATCAAAATTGCAGCGGTAGATATAGCTTTCTTGCCAACTTAACGGAATTTCTAACAAGTCTCGTGTCCCCGTCAGACCTTGAGCCAGAAACAGCAGTAGCGCAATACAATTAACTGCCACATGAATTTTGCGCCATGTTTGGCTGCGATCTTGATAAATTTCTTGCACAATGGCCAGCGCAAAAATCATCAGTAAGGCCGCGCTGATGCCAAAGTAAAAATGAGATACAAACCATTCTTGATCTCGACGGTAAACCCCATCTTGGAATCCTAAAATCACTAGCCCTGCTCCGGTCAAAACCGCAAACACACCACGCCATAATCGCTGTCTGGCTCGATACAGAAGGGTAAGTGAGCCAATGGTGGCAGCATAGACCAGCAAAATCAGCACCACCTTACTAGGGACTTTTTGCCAAACTTGGTTCGTTAAAATTTGCGCAAAAATAGGCCGTGTCATCCCCAATAGGGCTATCCCAACCACCACACCCGTTAACCATCGGCCTAGCTTTAGATGTTCTCCGCCAACCACCGCTGGAATTTTGCTCTTACCTTCACCAACTGATTCCAATCGATGTTGGCGTGTTTGCCAAGCCATACGGACCGTCATACCAATTAAGGGATAAACAATCACGACAGCCAACACAGGATGCATGACAAGCAAAAGGATATCTTTCAGGTTTAGATCCATAAAAGCTTCGCCTCAACAAGGTGAGCAGAGTGGGCACAAGCCTTTCCCTGTTCTACGCGTCAAACCGCAAAGTGAATTTACAGGGATGCTGCCCATACAATCTTGCAGGATGTGTTTTATCATCCCGTAGAATCTGAGTTCCTCCCAGATTGTATGGGCTTATTTAATATCTAGCGATGTAAACCTCAGCGAAAGTCTAAAGACAACGCTAAAGCTATCGTTTTCTGACCGACATTGCCCCAACATGCTTACCGTTTGGATGAGCGGATAAGGCGTACGATGACGCGTGCTGCAAGTCGTCCAGTTTGGGCACCCCCATTCATAAAACCATAATAGGCATCGCTCACTTGTTCCCCAGCAAACACCAAGTTGCCAACATGAACATCTTGTCGCTCACTTGGGTTCTTAGATTCAACGTAGAAAAAAGGGCTAAAGGCTGTGAGCTGGCCGGGAGCAAAGGTTGCATAAGCCCCTTGGCTAAAGGAGTCTTTACTCCATTGCGTTCGCAAAAATTTACCCGTTGCAGCAGCCTTGGCCCCTGGAATAGCCCGATTCAATTGTTTTACAAAAGCATGACCTACCGTTGCCAAAGGGTCTGAATCCAACGCCTGCACTTGATCTCCACCCAGGTAAAAGTTCAATGCTCCATCGGGTCGTTGCGTCTGCCGTTGGCTATCATCCCAGGCCTCAGCAAAGCCCAAGTCAGTCCAGATATCTTGCGAAAATCCTTGCTTTTGCAGCCAAATTTTGCGTGAGAACCCGGCAAATAGCTTGTCATTGAAGCCCAAATTGCCTTGCTCTATAAACTGCCGTAGTCCTGAAGGCAAATCAACCGCAAGCTTAACTTGACGCAGCAAGGTAAACGGCATCGCCAGCACTACATAGTCTGCTCGCACAATCTTGCCATTGGCAAAAACGAGCTTAAAGCCCTCAGAAGTGGTGTGCAATTGGGTCAACCGCATCCGGGTTTGGATTTGCCCAGGTAGCGTGTGGACAAGACCCTCAATAATTTTGCCGCTCCCACCCTGCACGGAATAGACTTCGTCGCTGTAGCTTAAGACGTCCACGGCTTGACCTTTCACGGTCGGCAAAAGGAAGAGCAACTGTAGGGCAGATGAATTCTCAGGTTCTACGCCATATTCAGTGCGAATTGTATTTTCGATGAGTTCGCGGATAAATGGCTTTGGAATTTTATCCGCATGTTGGGTAAGGTATTGCGCAACGGAGAGGAGATCAAATTGAGGCGCGTACTGATCGTAATTGCGATCTAGTAAGGCTGCATCTTTGCCGATTTGCCGAGCCAGAGGTCGCAATGCCTCGGCAATTTGCGCCTCGGAGCGAATACTTTGGTCGAAAAAATAAGCGGTGGAGGGAAACGGTAAATGCTGTGCATGAAAGCGGCGATTAAAAAGTTGCAGCTTGAATGTTTTGACCAGCGCCAAGATATCGGCATGATCTGTATTAATTAAGGATCCCCCTAGATCCGAAACCAATCCCGGTGCAAGAGCCCCAGTCACAGAATGGATGCGTCCCCCTAGGCGTGCGCGAGCTTCATAAACCGTTGCTTTAAAGCCAGCTCGTTTCAAGTGATACGCCGCATTCAAACCAGCGATGCCGCCGCCAATAATCGCAATCTTTGGGGCTGCACTTTGACCCCAAGCAGCATGGACGCGGGGCAATGCAGCCGTTACAGCCGCACCGCTTGCTAGGGTTAGCGATCGCATAAATCGGCGTCGGCTTAAAAAAGTAGGAGGCAGGGGCGGACGTTTACCCTCTGCCTTAAGATTGGCGCGACGGGCCTCTTGCAAAAGCCGCACAAAAGTCTGAAACAACGGAGTGTGAGCCATGATCAGGTGCCGATTTTATCCTTAAGGGGATGAAAATCATCTTACTGCGAGTACTTAACGCAAAAGCCAAGCTGACAGGGATGTTACAGTTGCAAACATGAAGCAAAGTTTGTTTGCAAGCAAAAATACTGAATTTTTTGCGCTATACGATAAAATTTACCCCTAAAACCAACACATCACTATCACATCAGTCTTAAACGAGCAAGAACTTGCATCACCGCCTAGCTCTACCTTCTATGTTTTTAAATATTCCATTTTGGGAATGATGAAAGTATAGGACTGGGTCATTATCTTGTTTCGTTAGGCTGAAAATCGTTCCCGTCGTTGATCTGAAGGTGTTTTGCCTTGCCCGAACCGTTTTCCTATGAAATCGACGCTTATACATCGGCTAGTCCTATTGGGTCTGGTACCGATAGCGGTGCAGCGGCAATGTCAACTCGACACCTTTTGGCGATCGAAGATGCAGAAAGTCAGCGACTGTTGCCCTTAGAATCCTCGTCGCACTCCATTGGTAGAGATCTCAGCAACTCGATTGTGCTGAAATCTAAAGCGGTCTCGCGCCAGCATGCTTTGATGCTTCGAGTCACCAGCGCAGATCCATACAACTATGGCTTCTTAATTATTGATGGCAATCTCCAGGGCAAACGCAGCACCAATGGCATCAAGGTCAATGGTCAAAAATGCCACTCCCATCGCTTAAAACATGGAGATCAGTTACTATTTGGCAATTTAGTAAAGGCACGCTACCTCGTTCTCCAAGGATTAACCGATGCCGAATTTTCGGCTTATTGCCAAGACATCGACTTTAACAACGTGTTCTGTGATGTGGAGGACAACGCTCCATCTTCAGAGGGTAGTGTCGATGATCAGTTTGACGAAGCGTTCTTAGTCCGTCTCGCCTCTTTCCCTGAAATCACCCCCAGCCCCATGTTTGAGGTCAACCTCAATGGGGAACTGACTTACCTTAACCCCGCGACGGCTCAGGTATTTCCTGAATTGTCCCAGATGGGGATGGATCACCCCATGCTGGATGGGTTATTCCCCCTCATCCGTCAGTCGGATGTCAATATTTTTATCCGAGAAGTTGCCGTTAACCAACGGGTCTTTGAGCAATCGATTCACTATATCTCTGAGAGTGACTTGGTTCGGTGCTGTATCTTCGATATTACCGATCGCAAACATGCCGAGTCTGAACTCAGACACCGCGATCGCCTCTTGCAGAGCGTAGCCGAAGCAACCACCGATTTGTTGGCCAATGTTGCCTACGATGCTGCAATTAACGAAGCCTTAGCCACCTTAGGCACAGCCGCCCAAGTTGATCGCATCTGTATTTCGATGAACCACTCCCATCCTGGAACGGGAGAAACCTCGACCAGTATGCGGTTTGAGTGGACTCGCGAATCTATTCCTTCCCTGTTACGGCGACCGCATCGTCATAATCAAACCTTCAATAGCCCTGCCCTCAAACGGTGGTACCACACCCTCACCGACGAGCAAAATATCCGTAGCCTTACGCGAGAGTTGCCAGAGGCAGAACAGGCAATGCTAGAAATCGATCAGGTACAGTCGATTTTAGTGGTGCCGATCATCGTTAACTTAAAGTTTTGGGGATTCATTGAACTGCACCAGTGCTCTTGCGAGTATGAGTGGTCTCCCCAAGAGGAATCGATTATCTGTGCAATGGGAGCCAGCATCAGTGCAGCGCTGCAACGGCAACAGACAGAAGAAATTATTCATCACCAAGCCTTCCACGACGCTCTGACAAACTTGCCCAATCGCATTCTGTTTAATGACCGCTTAGATTTTGCCCTTTCCAATGCCAAGCGCAATGGGCAAAGCCTAGCGGTAATGTTCATGGATTTGGATCGCTTCAAGATCATCAACGACACGCTGGGACATTCGGTTGGAGATGCCTTGCTCAAGGAAGTCGCCATACGTCTTCAAGACTGCCTGCGAGAAGGTGATACCGTAGCCCGTTGGGGTGGAGATGAATTTACGGTGCTCCTGCCGCAGATCCGCGACATGGATGATGCAACCCACACCGCTCATCGTATCTTGGATGCCCTCAAAGCACCCTTCGAGGTCAGCCCCCATGAGTTGTATATCGATGCCAGTATCGGGATCTCGATTTATCCTGACGATGGCGAGATAGCAGAACTGCTGCTGCAAAACGCGGACGTAGCCTTGTATCGCTGCAAAGAACAAGGACGTGGCTCTTGCCAGCTCTACTCGCCAGCGATGAACTCTAAGGCACCGGAGTTATTTATTTTAGAAAACTATTTACGTCACGCCCTAGAACGTCGTGAGTTTTTACTGTACTACCAGCCTAAGGTTGATGTTCAAACGGGTGAAATTATTGGCCTAGAAACCTTAGTGCGCTGGAAACATCCTGAGATGGGTCTTGTTTCACCCGCTAAGTTTATTCCCCTGGCTGAAGAAACAGGCTTAATTGTCGATATTGGCACTTGGGTTCTGCAAGCCGCTTGCGAGCAAGCTGTGCAATGGCACCGCCAAGGACTAGATTCTATTTCCATTGCCGTAAACTTATCGGCACGACAATTCTTCCAACCTGATTTAGTCAATATTGTGCATCAGGTGCTGGCCGAAACTCAGCTAGACCCACCCTACTTGGAGTTAGAAATTACCGAGACGACAGCTGTGAAGTATATGGACTTTACCCAGTCTGTACTGCGGCAAATGCAGGAAATGGGCGTTCATATTGCGATGGACGATTTTGGGACGGGCTATTCTTCGTTGAACTATCTCAAGCAGCTTCCCTTAAACACACTCAAAATTGACCAATCCTTTATTCGCGACCTCAAACCCAATTCTAAGGATTTAGAAATTGTGAAAGCGGTCATTGCTTTAGGCCAAGGTTTAGACCTCAAGGTGGTGGCCGAAGGGGTAGAAACTGAACAGCAATGCGACCTCCTGCGATCGCTCAACTGTAACATCGTGCAAGGATACCTCTTCAGCAAACCCTTACCAGCAGACGAAATCACGCAATTGTTGCAGGTCAACCGTACAGAACGCCAGTATGCGTTGAGTCTAAGGAACTGATCAATCGCATTGAATTATCGTAGCCAACCCCAAGGTCTTGGCCTACAAGTTGTCCTTTAAGCTTGGGTATAGTTGGCATCTTGCCAACAGAGTGGCAAGTTTTCACCCGATGGAAATTGGAGCTGGGTCTTCGCATAGTCTTGAGGTGGCTGTTCCTCTTGACCTGCCTGCAATGCCCCTGAAACACTTTCGCGCAGAGGATTATGCAATGCTTCAAGATCTAAAACCTTAACCAGCTCATTGGTTTCTTTATCTTTTAAAAACATAATCAGAAAAACCTAGAAATTAAAACCAAGCATTTGCATTTTTACACCTATTCTCTATTCAGAATCGAATCTGATGAGAGGCTTTTTAGGAATAGATTTGGTGCATTTATCATCACAACTTTACGATGACTTTTTGGCATCTATTCACCTGGAAACGCTACAACTAGCATAGGAGAACGGGGTGCTTTCAACATCCTCCTGATAGAGGGAGATGCAAGTCTACCGATAAGTGGACGTAATAGACAAGCAGTTTACAGACGAAGGTGGGGTGATCGTTTTACAATCTAGTAATAATTAAAATAGCCATCCAAAATTTTTGATCTTGCGCCGCCTCAAAGACAGAGCGCAATTCAGGAGAAGTCTGCCAGGATGGGTATAGCCTAAATATCAAGGTATGCTCTATTTTATAGACACGTTATTTTGGATTTAGCATTAATTCAGTCCAGGTTAACTCAATCAATTACCGCGCATTGACCATGACGCAAATTCTGATTTTGTATGCTTCCCTCGGCTCTGGACATATTAGTGCAGCAAAGGCGTTGTGCGAGGCGTTTGAAAGCTTTGAAGAGGTTACGGTGCGCTGTGAAGATGCGCTAGCCCATTCCAGTGCGTTGTATCGCAGTATCGTGACCCGGGCTTATGAACAACTCAGCGAGAATGTTCCCTCTCTATACAAAGCCTTTTATGAGGGCAGTAATACGGAGGATCTGGAGCGATCGCTAGACAACAATTTGGCTTGGGCGAAGTTAGAACGCTTATTTTTTCGTCAACTTGCGCAGTTGGTTGGCGAAGCCAACCCCGATATCATTGTGTGCGTTCAACAAATCCCCAGCCGATTATTGCAGTTGCTCGATCCTGAGGACGAGATTTTGATCCCGCAATACGTGGTCGTAACCGATGCGATTGTGCACAGCACCTGGATTAATCGGGGGGTCAGGGGCTATTTTCTCGCCAATGACATTAGCAAGATTATGTTGCAACAGCGGGGCATTCCTGCTGAAATCTTGCATGTGTCAGGAATTCCCATCCATTCGGCCATTGCTGAGTCTAAAGATCAAGCGGATACTAAGCGTCGCTATGAATGGCCGCTCGACATGCCATTAGTCACCTTGATGGGGGGTGGATTAAACCCGAAGCGCGTTCGCACCATGGTGCAACATCTTCTAGAAAGCCCCCTAAAACTTTATTTAGTGATTGTGGCCGGTCGTAATGTGGATTTACTCGATGCGATCGCAGACTTAGAAGATAGCCCAACGGTACGCATCGAGAAACTGGGTCAGATTGACATGGTCGATGACCTCGTCGTGGCCAGCGATATTGTCATCACCAAGGCAGGCGGGCTGATTACCAGCGAAATATTGGCCCGAGGCACACCGATGGTGATTGTCGATCCCATTCCTGGTCAAGAGGAGCAAAATGCTGACTTAATTGCCGCAGCAGGAGCAGGGATTCAACTGCGGCTACCGGAAATGGTGGCACCAGCCGTGCAATTTTTACTGCGGCATCCAGATCGGCTAGAAGAAATGAGGGAATGGGCTCGTGCTTTAGGTCGCCCTCGGGCAGCCTTGGACGTTGCTAAAGGCGTATTGCAATCAGAAGGTGTCTTGGATGCCGAAGGCCAATCCATAGTCCTTCGGCACCATACAGCCGTCGATCAGGTCACATCCGACGCCTAAGCGCAACCCCCAAGCACTTCAGTTCTAGATTCTGCAACCGTTTACCCGATTAAAGCGGTCAGCATTATTCTCGGCATTTGAACTTCGCAGTCATTCACAGTAGAACAACATTGGGTTATGAATCATCGGATCGATTCCTTTCTGTGGGGCGTTGCCACATCCGGATATCAAAGTGAAGGGGGCTATAACGGTTGGCAACAACCTCAAAATAACTGGACGCTCAGCGAACAAGAAGGACGGGTGATGCCAACCCGAGAAGCATCCGGCTTTTGGACCCGTTACCGAGAAGATTTCCAAACGTGTCGCGAGTTAGGCATCAACGCCTTTCGCATGGGCTGGGAGTGGGCTCGCATTCAGCCCTCCACCAGCCAAACCGTTGCAACAGCTCCCCCTTTTGATGAGGCAGCATTGGATGCATACGCAGAGCGCGTTGCAGCTTGCCGTCAACATGGCATGGAACCTGTGATTACCCTGCACCACTTTACCCATCCTGCGTGGCTCGGCATTGATGCATGGCTATCCGCGCAAACTGTGGATTTATTTGTCGATTATGTGCGCACTTCAGTCACCCATATTAATCGCCGACTCACAGACGACTATGGTTTGGCACCCATTCATTGGTACATCACCATCAATGAGCCAAATATGCTGGTGCTCAACACCTACCTCAATGAGCAATTTCCTTCTGCCCAACCCAATGGCTTAACGTTTGTCCTGCAAGCCTATAACCATCTGTTGATGGCCCATGTGCGTGCCTACGATTGCATCCATGACCTCTACGAAACCCACGGCTGGGAACGTCCTCAGGTTTCTTTTAATACCTACTGTAGTGATTTGTATTGGTCAGAAAAGGTGTTGTGGGATCTATGCCGCATTCAGGATCAAGCACTGGCATTGTCTGACCTCACAGACTATTTGGTCGCCCAATCTCGCCACTGGGAGCAGGCATTACGCAAGGCTGATTTACCCTTTAAACAAGATTTGCCGTATCGATTTGGCAAAGTGTTGCGCAAAGCAGCCAACTGGATTGGCCGCTGGCAATTCGATGCACAACCGCTATCGCCACTGTTTCAAGAAATCCAGAAAACTGAGCGGCCTCAGTTGTTCGACTACCTCGCCTTGGACTACTACGATCCCTTCTTGGCCCATTCTTTAAGACTGCCTCGGTTTTCTGATTTTGAGTTTAAGGCCAAAGGGTTTCGGGCTTGGCTCATGTCTAGCATTACCAGTAAGTGGTGGGATTGGCGCTCTTTACCAGAGGGGCTATATTTCTTTTGCAAACACTATGCACAAGAATATGCCCCCTGCCCTATTTTGATTGCAGAGAATGGGATGGCGGTGCGCAGAACCATCGACAATCACATGGCTTCGCCAAGGACAGATCGCCTACGCCGTAGCGAATTCCTGCACGCCCATGTCGCTCAGGTGCAACGACTTTTAGCAGAAAATATTCCCCTAGCTGGGTATATGCACTGGTCGCTCACGGATAACTACGAGTGGGGATCTTTTACGCCTCGCTTTGGATTGCTTGGGATTAATTACCTGCAAGGAACTGATCGCATCCTGGAAGATCATCTCGGCGATCGCCCTGCCGAAACCTATGCCCATCTAATCCGAAATACTGTTGCACCCCAGCCGCCAGACAACATTGCCAGTGCAGACATCGCATCGGTCTAGGCGGCATCAACCCATACCTTCATTTCAGTCATGTCTAACATGCCAAACTGAGTCACCAGCGCAACGTCCGCCGCATCTCGTCCATAGGCGATCGCCACACGATTGCCCTTCGGCTGAGGTTGTGTCGCATCGAAGGTATACCACTGATCACCCACAAAAGCCTCGAACCAGGCATGCATATCCATCGGTTGTAACTGATAGAGATATCCCACAACCATCCGAGCAGGAATATTTAAGCTACGGCACAACGCAATTCCCAAATGCGCAAAATCGCGACAGACCCCTGCTCTATGTTCCAAGGTCTCTAATGCAGAGGTGGACGAATTGCTGCTGCCGTACTGGTAGGTAATATGGCTTTGAATCCAAGTGCGAATTGCCTCAACCTGAGCGTAGCCGGGTGCAACATTGGCCACAATTTCAGCCGCAAGTTGACCCATGCGATCAGAGGGGCAATAACGACTTGGCAACAAAAACTGGAGTACCGAATGGGGCAAATCCTGAACCAGCGTAAAGGGCATCTCTGGCGCAACATCAATAAAGCTCGAACTCTCAACCCATACACTGCTTTGGAGGTGAAATTTTCCCTTAGGCACCACTAAGCGCTGGCACAAATTCCCATAGCTATCCGTGTATTCGTTCACCAGCACCAAGGGATCTAGAAGATATTCCTCCTTAGAAATCCACTGTCCTACGCCGCTTCTGGGCCGAAGCATAAAAATAACCGGAACCGTATCCGGCGCCATAAACGTAATAGAGCAACCTGCTGTAAGGCGCATGACAATTCACTCAATAGAGGAGGGGAATCAGAGCACAAGCTTTGGACGCCCAAACATCAAGATGCTGGATTGACGTATCCTCAATCCAGCATCGGTCGGGCATATTTAGTTTTCCCAATTTGACTAAGCGTTTCGTGCAATCAGCCCCCACAGGAAAATTGCAACGATCGCCCCTAAAACCGCTACAAAGATACCAGGGATGCTAAGGCTAGTCGCTGCCAATTGCAGAGACCCAGTCTGCAAGAGAGTGACCAAGCTACCTCCCACAAAAGCGCCTACAATACCCAGAATCATTGTTGACAAGAAACCGCCACCTTGGACGCCAGGATAAATCGCTTTGGCGATCGCGCCAGCAATCAATCCTAAAATAACCCAAGCAATAATATTCATGTCCTATTTCCTTACAACATTGTCGATGTCGTCAATATGTAAAATCTATCAGACACAATTCTTGTTTCGTTCTGCCAAATGGCGGAACTCTTCAGGCACAAGACGGGCCAAAAGACGGAGCAAATCAGCGTATAAGTACTTTTAGAGTACTTATGTACTACATTAATACAGCAGGATTCATCTCATAAATATTATCGCAATAAATATATATTGAAGTTTCTTTTATTAGACTTGAGTATCTACATCCAAAGGGCAATCAATTATTAACACCCATTAAATTCAAAAAACGAAGCAGCCATCATCTTGGAGACAGATAAAATCATGTTCGAATTATCACGTTCCAAAAGCTCTGTAGCAGGCTAGCAGTTCCTCAAGAATTCCTTCTATAGATATTATGGAACGAAGCATCCTCTAGTGAGAACGCTTTATGAAACCTGCCTTAAACCAACCAACGACTCGAAACAGGATAGATGCCAGGTAGGTGAGCTTAGTCTTTAACTAATAAATTATGTTGCCATTCTATAGACCATCTTCAGCCTACATAGCCCTATGATTCAGCTAAGGCATCTCGCACAAGGCCCAGTACTTATTCAGGGTCAACATTGCTTCCACAAAGGCGCCAAACGTCACTGGTTTCAATAAATACCCTGCGATGTTTAAGTTGTAGGCACTCAAGCGATCTTGATCTGCATTAGAGGTCGTCAAAACAACGACTGGAATCGCTTTGAGTTTTGGATCAGCACGAAGCACATGTAGAAATTCTATACCCCCCATTTTGGGCATATTTAAATCTAAAAGGATCAACCTTCGTTCTGGTGGGATGACAGGTCCTTCACTGGTCTGTGCACGCAAAATATCTAACGCTTCCAAGCCATTGCGGGCTACAAAAAGCGGGTTTGAAATATTGCCCTTACGAAAAGCTCGCTGGACGTTCATCACGTCTACATCGTCATCTTCTACAAGCAATATATTGATCATTCGGTCTTCCATGAATTGCAATCTAAGCAACTACGCGTGCACAAAATCCATTAATCGCGCAAGTAGCAACACCAACGCTACACTCGCTCCCCTTAAGGAAGTAAGCATCACCCTTTACTCAACGTAACAAACGGGACTACTGCCCATCTCTAACGAAGGGTAGATTTAGGCCATGTGAACCGGAAAGTTGCACCTTTGCCCATTTGAGAATCGACTTGAATTGCGCCCCCTTCAGTATCAAGGATCTTTTTAACAATAGAAAGACCTATTCCTGTACTTTCTCGCACATCGCGAGCTTCTAGGGTTTGGAAAATCGAGAAGATTTTCTCATGATATTGCGGTTCGATGCCTGCGCCATCGTCGCGCACCGCAAACTCATACCATTGATTGCGATCTGCCACAGTGATAGTGACAGTACCGCGCTGTTCTGGATGGTGTTGAATCGCATTGTCAATCAAATTACTAAAGACTTGCTTTAAGAAAATACGACGCGCCATAAAAGTTGGCATTGCTGAAATAATTTCGACTTGGAATCCATCGGGTGGAGACAGCATATCCACTACTTCTAGAATCAACTCGCCCACATTGACAAGCTCTAAGGGAACTTGAACACGACCTACACGAGAATATTCCAGTAGCCCATCAATCAAAGCATCCATGCGGCGTACCCGCGATCGCAGTAAATTGATGTGCGATCGATTCTCTGCAGAGAGCTGGGTTGACAAGTCTTCTTCAATCCATTCCGATAAATGCGAAATGGCACGTAACGGAGCCTTTAGATCATGGGATGCAACATAGGCAAACTGATCAAGCTCACGATTGCGACTTTGCAACATCTCATTGGTAATCGAGAGTAGTAAATTGAGCTGAGCCAGTTCATCAGCGCGAGCTTGTAATTTTGCTTCTACAGCTTCGCGATCAGTCATATCTCGAATAATGACAATCATTTGTGATGTATCAATATTCAGCGGGCTCACAGATACCTCAATCGGGAAGGTTTCATTGCCTTTGCGACACCCGGACGTTTGCCAACGTTGTCCAACTTTCAGCCCCGAAATTCCCAGGGTTAATTCTGTCTCGTCCTTGCTCTCCTCTCTGGCAGGATCCGCTAGAAGCATAGACAAATCCTGAGCAATCACCTCAGCAGACCCATAACCAAACATCTGCTCACAAGCCAAGTTAAAAACCTCAATTTGCCCCTGAGAATTGGTAATCACAACACCGTCTACGACATTCTCAACCACGGCTTTCATCAGAGTACGGCTCTGATGAAGCTTCTGTTCCCGCTCTCTTAAGCTGCGTTCCACTTGACTAAATAGCGTCAGCGCAACAAACGATCCTAAAATACCGATGCCGATGGCAAGCCAAAGCGCAATATCCATAAACTGCCATTGCAGATTGAGATTGCGACGACGCTCCTTCAGTAAGCGCTGCTCAGATTGTTGAAATTGATGCAGCAAGGCATAGAACTGATCCATTTGTGCCTTGCCTTGTAATACGGGTGCGCTAAATTGCGTTAACGAAGAGGGCCCCGATTGTTTAGTCGCAATTACGGCGGCAAAGAGCGCCAACCGATTGCGAGTCGCTTGGCGCAGGTGAATCATCCGCTGTTTTTGGGTGGGGTTGTCAGACACTAACTCCTGTAACGCATCAAACTCTCTAAGTAGTGTGTCTTGGGAAGTGTTATAAGCCTTTAAAAATTGAGGATCTCCGGTTAAGGCATACCCGCGCACCTCAGATTCAGTTACAAGCAATGTATTCAGCAATCGGTTACTTTTCAGCAGAACCGTGTTGGTATGGTCGACCCAAGTTTGAGCCAGATTCAGGCTATATCTCAGCCAAGTAAATGCCATTAAGGAGCTCAGCAGGCAAGCCAAGGGGAGAATAATCACGATATGCCCTTGGCGGCGAGTTGACAGCTTGGTCCAAGGCACAAACTTATTTAAGCCTGAGAATAGTAAAGACATGGTCGGCTGAAAATGGAGGGCTTACCTAGAGTTAACGGTCGATTTTGGGTCATGGGAGCAAAAACGCTATACCTTGACAACACAAGGCTCTCAAGCAACAACATTACGCTTGTTATATCAATGTTCTTTTTCATGTCCGATAACCCTATGCCCTGTTTTTTGGCATCTTCGTCATCCAATTTGAGGAATTGATGCAACGTAAGAATACTAGAGCGTCTTGCGCGAGGAGTGCTGAAATCATCTTTGCTCGGTAGATCAAGAACCCAAGCAGGCGTTACCCCATAGGCAACAGAGCCACCTTGGGGTCGCACGCAACTTTTTTCTATTCTGTTGGAATAAATGGTGTTTGTTCGGCTACGTTGACAAATACTCACATCTAAAGGCCGCTCACCGCGATGGCGCACCAATGCAAAGGACGTGTCAAGTAACTTCGCAGCAGAACAACTCAACATCCTGTATGGCGGTTGGGCGTAAGTAAAACAGCAGCTATCCCTATCGCTTGGTATAGCCTTTACCACTGCTGGCTTAAAGATTGAGATTGACCCAAAATCTGCTGCCCATCTACATCGGCTACGTTCAGTCTGATACCACCCTACAGTCTTGTGCAATACAACATGCAGGATGCATTCTTTCAAAGCAGCACATCTAGCTTTGAGTCGTTCTACCTGGACAGGTAAGCTGCAAGGCTTTTGCTGAGGGAATTGAGCCTCATTGGCCGCGATATTTTCCCCTAGTACCCGCTGAAGTCGACTAGGCCCATCAGATTTACACATCTAGGTCACAACATTAGCTGAATGCTTGCTCACTATTGCTTTCTCAGTTGCCTGGATTTAAAGCTGTGTGCCCACATCAAACTAGAGATGACTAATAACTTGCTTCTACAGCATTCAAATCTAAAGCTTTTAGTCAATTAATCAATTTATGTTGAAATATTGAATACTATAGTTCAATGTGGAAATAGAAAATCTACCTCCCTTGAAGTAAATTCTGGCAGATTTGAGCCTTTTGCAGTTATGCAAATAGATAGAGTCTATGCGTAAAAATATAGACTAGTCTTTGAAGGCATAGAGCAATTGAACCCCATCCTAATGACCCTAGGGTCCTAGGTAAAAAGGGGGAATGTTGTGTCAGCAGCGAGAGATCCTCTCCTGTAAGACTGAACATTAAAAACTGTGAAATCTAGGTCGTAATAATGAATGAAATCAGTGTCGCCCTCATTGAAGATCACGATGTGGTGCGAATTGGCCTCAAAATGACCCTGCAACAAGATCCTGAAATCAAGGTGATAGGAGAGGCTGCAAACGGGATTGACGGCCTTAAGCTTTTACAATCCATTCAGCCCGACGTGGCAATTGTCGATATCGGCT